>JARFRT010000427.1 GCA_029287105.1 Akkermansiaceae bacterium
GCTCGATCGGATTCCCCGCCGCGCACTGGCACGCCACTTCGACCGTGCCACCACCGCACCCGGTGCTCACGACGGTATTGATGGGGTCGACCAACTAGATAAAATGGTCGTGGTCGATCAAAAACCGCTGGGCCGCAGCCCGCGCTCAAACCCGGCGACCTATACCGGCGCGCTCGACCTGATTCGCGCACTTTTTGCCAAACTGCCGCTGGCACGCCAGCGTGGATACAATGCCGGGCGGTTCAGCTTCAACATCAAGGGCGGGCGCTGTGAAAAATGCCAGGGAGATGGCGCGATCCGTATCGATATGCATTTTCTCAACGACGCCTACATCACCTGCGACTCCTGTGACGGGCGACGCTACAACCGTGAGACGCTCGAGGTGACCTACAAGGGACTCAACATTGCACAGGTACTCGAGTTGACGGCAGAGGACGCCGCCCAATTCTTTAAGAACGTGCCGAAACTCAGCCGCATCCTCAATGCGCTCTGTGACGTGGGGCTCGGGTATATCCATCTCGGTCAGCCCGCTAACACGCTCTCCGGGGGCGAAGCCCAGCGCGTCAAGCTGGCCGATGAGCTGTCGCGGCCCAACACCGGCCACTGCCTCTACCTGCTCGATGAGCCGACCACAGGACTCCATTTCAATGACGTCCAGGTACTGCTCAGCGTGTTGCGCCGCCTCCGTGATGCAGGAAATTCATTGGTCATCGTCGAGCATAACCTCGACGTCATCCGCAGCTCGGACTGGATTATCGACCTCGGCCCCGGCGGAGGCAAACACGGCGGGTGCGTGGTCGCCGCAGGGACGCCAACCGATCTTTCCTCCCATGCCAAGTCCCTCACGGGCCAATGGCTCAGTCGGGCGGCTGAGTAATTAACCCGAAAGAATCCTCGTTACATCGCTGCGATTAGTGGTAGTTTTTTTAGCGATCCGCTTGAACAAATGCGAATCGATGCGACGCTATGGACATTGAAAACAAAGACTCTGTGAACAGCGCACAAGCAAGCATAGCCCCAGACACAGGCACATCCCGTGGCGCGGGAACCAGTGATATGGCAAATACCATCAGCATGCCGGCAGGCCGCAGCAGTGGCCGTCCGGGGCAGTCGGCCCCGCTCCCCGGTTACGCGTGGCGCGATTGGCTGGCGGAACATGGTCCGCGGATGCTGCTCTTTGCCCGCCAGCAGACCCGCACGGCGGAAGATGCCGAGGATGTGTTTCAAGATGCCCTCGTCAAGCTTGCCCGCAAGGTCGGGGAGGGGACCTTCGACGGTGGTCAGGAATCCTGGAAGCCCTACCTTTACACCGCGATCCGCCGACTCGCCATCGACCTCGGCCGCAAGAATGACCGACGTTCCAAACGTGAAGAAAAATCCGAAGGCGACCGTCACGGCGAAAATGGCGGGATGTCCGACCCGTGGTTTGATAGCAGCTCATCGAATGATGAGACCCGCGCCTTGCTCGAAAACAATCTGAAAAAACTTCCCCCGAAATTCTCCGAAGTCATCGTCATGAAAATTTGGGGAGAGCACACCTTTGCTGAAATTGGCGAACTGCTGGGCGTTTCGCTCAATACCGTGGCATCCCGATACCGCTACGGCCTTGAGCGTCTACGCAAAGGGCTTGAGTCCTCCCGGGCGCAACACGATATCTAATTCCATTCCCATTTCTTTTCTCATTCCCACTCCCATTTTACCTTCCATTTCCGTTGGTTATCCATCACCCACCCGTCCCCATGCCATTCACCTCAAAGCCGGAGCTCAGCGCAGAATTGCGCGAACTCGAACAACAACTCGCAGACCTCGTGCCCTGCGCCCTACCCAAGAACCTGCTCGACCGTATGGAAGCATCGGCAAATCATGCCCAGTGCCCGGTTGATGAGGACGGCAGCCTGGATCAACTCGAAGCGCATCTTGGCCAACTGGCTCCCGCCACGATGCCCACGGATATGCTGGGTCGCATGGCCAGGGCGATGGACCTTTGGCATGAGCATGTGCCGGTGGAGGAAAAAGTGGTTGCCTTTGGCGCGACGAATCCAGCCCCGGCACGCCGGCAATTCGGTGGCGGCATGTTGGCCGCCGCTGCGGCGGTCGCCCTGCTTGGAGCGGTCACCGCCCTGGTGCTGCCCCGCTTCCTTGATCCCGCCCAATCCACAGGTGGCGTGGTGGCGACAGATGAGCCGGTGATCGAGCCTGGATTTGCGGTTACCTCGGTGGTGGAGCCACGTGATGCCTGGCTACTGCCGGGCTCCCTCAGCCACAAAGTGACCAACACCTCTGACCGGGGTATCGTGATCACCCGCGACAATACGCCGCACCGCTGTGTCCGTGTCGATTACATGGATCTTATCAAAGTTCAGGACGAAGAGGGTAGGGAGATTGAAATCGAGCGCCCCAGCGTCGATATCATGTTGCTCCCGGTGGAAACCTATTAATTTTTTCAGACAAAAACCATCGATCTGTCCGCTGCCTAGGCGGAGGGTTGCTCAGGCTGTAAGATTCCGGACAACCCGTTTACCGTTAACGACTCAGAGGATTATTTTTTCCTTCTGAAGATAAGAAAAACACATACCAAACTAACGACCCAGATGAAAACCACTACCCACCTATCCAGCTGTATGAAGGGACTCGTAGGCGTCGCGTTCGTGGCCCTTGCTTTTCCCGTTTCCGCCATCGAAAACCCAGCGGCCGAAGAACGGCCCAAGAAAAAGGCGAATCAAAAAGCAACGGAGGTTGATCAGAGGCCTGATGATAAAGTAGCTGAAAAAGTCAGAGAAAAAGTCGCCATGCTCGGACTCGGTGGCGTCCCTGCCTCCGCCACACTTTCCCAGCATCTTGGCCTGGATGAGGGCAATGGGCTCACACTCTATCATGTTGTTCCCGGATCGGCTGCATCCAAGGCCGGCCTTGAAACTCACGATGTGCTCATCGAGGTGGGTGGACAAAAAATGGGAAGCCAGCAAGACCTGCGGGATGTGGTGCTCGCCCACAAACCGGGAGATTCGGTGAAGGTCAAGTATATCCATAAAGGCAAGACCGAGGAAAAGGAAGTAGTGCTCGGAGAGCGCACGGATCGGCCGCGCGTCCTGTCCGTCCCCGGAGTCAACCCCCACGGGATTCATGGCGCACTCCGTAATTTCCCCGAAGCCGACCGCAAACGGATCGAAGACCGGATGCACAAGCATATGGAGCAATTGCAGAAACAGCTCAACGATAATGGCGGCATGCAGCTCGACCTTCACGGGCTTTTTGACAATGCCCAAAAAGTGGCCCCGGAAAATAAGGCCGGAGGACGTGGAATGAAGCTCAAGTTTGGCTCCGCCGCCTCAATTACCATGATGGACCACGACGGCGCCGTGACCCTGAAAACCATCGATGGCAAAAAAGAAGTCATCGTCAAGGACAAGGAGGGCGAGGTCGTCTTTGAGGGCCCCTATGAGACAGAGCAGGACAAGGCCGCCGTGCCCGATGATATTCGGGACCGATTGGCTCGCATGAATTTTGGTCAGGATGGCCAGGGCGGGCTGCGTCTCCAGGTCGGCCCCGGTGGGATTCCAGGTGACCTCATTCCCGCGCCTGCGCCCCCCATCGATCAGGCAGCTGAATAATACCATCTCCCCTGACAGCCCCCCAGACTCTGAGGGGGCTTTTTTTTGATTCGATTATTATTTGCTGTTAGGCTGGGGCTGGGTAATGATGTCCCATGGCCACCGCGAGCGACCTCCCTTACTTGATCCGTCTCCTCGATGATGCGGATCCTGCCGTGCGTCCTGTTGTGCGTGAGCAGCTCTCCGGATTTGGCGGTGACATCAGTCACGACCTTGCGGCACTCGGGATCAAGATCAACCGGCCCAGCCAAAAACGACTCGCCCGCCTGCTGGCACCGGGAAGAAGGGAAACCCTGCGCGACGAGTGGCAGGTCCCCAGCGGCGGTGCGATCGCACTGGAGGACGACTGGGAAAGCTTCGAAAATATCCTGCGCCAACTCTCTGATTTCTTGCACGATGGCATCACCCTGCGGCCATCGCTTCCTGATTGCCTGGATCTGCTGGCGGATGAAATCCGTGAAGACCACTCCGCCCCGACGGCCAATGACCTGCGTCGCTGGCTGTTTGTCAAAGGGCCGTTCGCGGGAGCCCGCAAGGGCGCCGATGCAGGCAAGCACTACGACCTGTGCCGCGTCATCGATCGTCGCAGCGGAAACCCTACCAGCCTTGGATGTCTGTTCATGTTGATGGGGCGCCGACTCGACGCCCGGGTCGACGGCTGTAACTACCCCGGGCATTTTCTCGCCCGGATTCACGTCGAAGGCCGGGCGCACTTGATCGACTGCTTTCACGGCGGGCGACGTTTCGACATTGAGTCCCTGCTCGAAGCGCATCCCGAGATTTCGGAAAAGGCACGGTCCGCCGTGTACGCCCCAAGTCACCTCGGGGTGATTCTGCTGCGTTGTGTCACGGAAATGCAGCATCATTTTGCTGCCGCGGACCGCACCGAGGACGCGGCACTTTTTAAGGAACTCGCCCTGACCC
Organism: Akkermansiaceae bacterium; assembly: GCA_029287105.1. Lineage (GTDB taxonomy): Bacteria > Verrucomicrobiota > Verrucomicrobiia > Verrucomicrobiales > Akkermansiaceae > Oceaniferula. The sequence goes on from JARFRT010000427.1 coordinate 4,536, forward strand.
TACACCGATGATCGAGGAATCCCAACGCGTCAGGATTGATGGACATTTGCTGCACCGTCTGGTGATGCATCCTGAGAAAATGCTGCCGGTCAAGGCAGTGGCCTTGTTTTACCATGGGCAGGGCGACTATGCCGAACGCTACCTGGATGTGCTCGGGCCGTTCACCAAGCGGGGGGTCCGCTGCGTGGTGACCGAATTGCCCGGGCACGGACGTAGCCCCGGGCGACGCGGTCATTGCGGTGACCCGGAGCTACTCGACGCCGTGATCGAGGATACGCTGTCGTCGATGACTTTGATGGAAGGCCTGCCGTATGGGGTCATGGGGCACTCCATGGGCGGCCTGCTGGCCGTCCGCCATCTCATTCTGTCGGGCATGGGGAAGTGGCCCGTGCCGGAGTTTGTATGGCTTTCCTCGCCGTTGATGAGGCCGGGCTATCGCAGGGCCCCCTTTTACCTCAAGCTCATACGATGGCTCGCGCCGGTTGTTCCCTCGTTGACCGTTTCGACCGGAGTCAAACCGCAAATGTGCCGGGTGGAGTCCGGGGATGGGAGCGGGGAAACCGAGAAACTTCCCCCTAAGCACAAACTCTGGCACAACCGCGTCTCTATGGGGTGGGGGGCCGCATTGTTGGATTTTGAGCAATTCGTTGCCGACTCACTGGATCAAATCCCGGTTGATGTTCCCTTGCTCTATACCCAGGGGGCGGATGATCCCATTTGTCTGGCTGAACTGGCGCGGGATGTTTTTGAACGTTTGCCCAGCACTGACAAGCAATACCACGAGTTGGAAGGTATGCTTCACGAGCCGTTCCGCGGTGAGGGGAGTGAGGAGTTGTTCGCACGGCTCAAACATTGGCTTGACGGCCTCGGTTGACCGGCAGGGCCGCCTCGCCGCAGCCTCCTCAGTGATCCGCCCCCCCCGCACCGAAGATCAGGCCCATGTAACAGGCGGGCCACCGTTTGGCCCCAAAAAAACGGGCCACAAAAAAAGACCCTCTCCCGGGTTGCGGGAAAGGGTCTGGAAATAGAGGGTTGCTCGAACTTACTCAGCCTTGGCGGCGTCGTCACCCGCAACCTTGACGTTGATCTTGAGCGTAGCGGTGACATCGGCGTGAAGCTTGATATCAATATCCTGCTTGCCGGATGTCTTGATGGGCGAGTCAAGCTGGATGGCGTGACGGTCGATCTCGACACCCTTCTCGGCGAGCTCCTTGTGAATGTCGATGCTTGTGATGGAACCAAATGCCTTGCCACCCTGGCCCGACTCAAGCGTGAACTCGAGCTTGAGCTTCTTGATTTTGGCAGCGGTGTCCAGAGCAGCCTGGCTCTCTTCAGCCTCACGCTTGACACGCTGGGCATTGAGGGACTCAAGGTGCTTGAGGTTCGCCTTGCTGGCCTCGTAGGCTTTGCCTTGAGGGATAAGGAAATTGCGTGCGTAGCCAGCCTTAACGGTGACAACGTCTGCTTCGGCACCGAGGTTGGTGATTTTTTCGCGGAGAATAACTTCTGTAGTGGCCATGGGAAAAAGGATTACGTTTTATTGCGGGGGGCAGGAGATAGTGTCGTAGCGGCGGCGAGTCAAGCAGGATTTCCCATAGTTTTACATTGTTGATTTCAAGATTGCACCAGATACTTGTGTCGATTAGGGTAAATGCCATGAAAAAGGTAATTTTTCCGATGATGGTGGCCTGCGCCGTCGCATGGCCTGTAAGCAGCCCGGCGGAGATCACCGTTGAGCCAGCCGGGATGAAAATCGTTTGGAAATCGATGCAAAAAGAGTTCGATGGATTCCAAACCTACAATTCCAAAGAGGGGGCCTACATCAGCCTCGCCGTCAATGCCGGCGACAAGGGGATTATCGGCTTTGACCAGGATCGGTCGAAGCTGACCGTCTCCGATGAAACCAACGATCTTGGCGGTAAATTCGGCATGTGGAACAAATTCAGCAAGGATGGCAAGCTCATGCGCGTCGAGGTGGCGACCGAGAAACTTCCCGCCGCCGCCGCTGCCGGACTGAAGCTGACCGGTAAGCTCGAGTTGATCGTGGCATCGAAGACCGAGACCAAGGCCAGCGAGCCCCGCGAGTTCAAGAAGGGCGACAAGGTCGAGCTGAGCGACGATTTTAAATTCGAAATCGATACCATCGGCAAACCGAAATGGGGCGACGAGCCACTTGCCCTGACGCTCAAGTGGAACCGGAAAGTTCCGGAACTCGCCGCTGTGCGCTTCTGCGATGAGGCCGGCAAGGTGATCGAGTCATCGCCCAGCGGCTCATCCCGGAGCGGTTTCCTCGGCAAATACACCGTAACCAAATCCTACAAACTCAAAAAGAATTCCAAGGTGCTTAAAATCGAGATGGATCTTTGGATGGATGCCGAAAAGGTGACCGTGCCCGTGGACGTCCGGGTAGGGCTCGGCGGGCGCCGGTAATTGGAGTCAGCGATTGATAGGATTTCCCCCAAGGAGTGAAAGTTCGGTGATGTCGGCGGGTAACCCTTCGTGTACTTCTGGCCCGCCGCGCCGCCGGGGGGGGGGCGGGGGGGGGGGGGGGGGGCGGGGGGGGGTGGGCGGCGGGGCGGGGGGGGGGGGGGGGGGGGGGGGGGGGGGGGGGGGGGGGGGGGGGGGGGGGCGGGGGGGGGGGGGGGGGGGGGGGGG
>JARFRT010000526.1 GCA_029287105.1 Akkermansiaceae bacterium
AAATGGGAAATGGGAAATGGTGAGCCTCTGGGGGGGCGGGGAGTGAGGAGTAGAGGGTTTTTGGAGGAATGAAAAGAAAAACCCCGCTGGGGTTGGGCCAGCGGGGTTGGTGGTGGCGTTGGAAGTGCTAGTAGAGCTGGAGTCCTCCCGGGGCTGCTGGTTGCTGCTGCGGTGCGATGCGGGCGGATACCATGAAGTTGATGGCCTTGGACAGCTCGGCGGCCCAGATGATGGTTCCGATGAAGGGGATGAACATGAGGCAGAATACGGTGCCGATGCTCATCCGCGGCGCTCCGGTGGTGTTGGCGTAGCGTGAGACGATGTTGTTCCACTCGCCGGGGAGCTTGAACAGGACGATCCATATCCAGATGGCACCGAAGATCGGGATGAATAGGAAGCCGATGGCTTTGCCCGGGGTGATGCTGGCTCCTCCGGGCTGGATCAGGAACCAGGCGCGATAGAGGAAGACGAGATTGAGTATGCTGGGGACGACCAGGAGTAACGCCCCGATGATGAGCAGTGCCAAACCGAGGTAGCCAGATTCCTGGAGGGCCTCGGAATTGGCCATCACTTCCTCGGCGGTCGGTGCGTCCATGGCGTTTTTGACCATGCCGATGATGAGGAGGACGGCCCCTGAAATGTAGAGGGAGAGGTAGAGTTTGAAGTTGGCTTTCGGCGTCAGCGGGATGGGGTAGTCACCGTCGCCGGCCGCTGTTACGGTGGCAGCGCTTGGCTGGGCGTAGGGGTCGACCGCCGGGGTAACGGGTTGGGCCGGTTGCACGGATTCAGCGGGGATCAAGCCTTCGACCTGGGAGGCGGGGACCCATGCTTCAAGGCCTTCGGTCCAGACGGTGGTCTCGGCTGATATTTGGCGGTCGATGGCAAGTTGCTGCAGTTGGTCAGCGGTGGCGGGACCGACTTGTTGGCCGCTGGCATCGATGTAGAACCATTGTTGGATGTCGCTCATGGTGCTTGTGGGTGGGGATGGTGGGTGACGGGTGTTACCCTCGGGCTCGTTCCAGCAGAAGGAGCATGAGGAAGGAGTAGATCAGGTTGACCTCTTCCTGGGGGGAGAGGTCGGCAAGCTTTTCGATGGTGAATTTCCCTTCGAAAAATGCAGGTTGCTTGCGCACCCGCATGGCGGGGGTGCCGTCGGCGCGGTTGGCAATATAGGAGGGGTGACAGAAGTATCCGGTCAGGAATCCCACGATCGGGATGCTGCCGAGAAATCCGTCGAGCACCTTGGTCCACGGGTTTTCTTCCTGGATCTTGAAGTCGGCGAGTTCGTCGCCCGGGTTGAACACATCGTAACGGGCGCGCCAGATCGAGCGCATACCCTGTCGGCCGACGGAGCCGACGTCGTTGCCCTCACCGTCGGCGAAAAAATAGCGGGCCGACCAGTCGATCACCTTGTTCGCCTTGATGCTGGCGATTTGGCGTGTTTTGTTAGTATCCGAAAATACCTGGATGTCCTCCTTGAACTTGAAGAGCTTTTGTTTGACGTAACAAACGGGGCTGCCCTGGGAGTCGTTAACAAAAATTTGTGGGGCGACGGCGACGATTTTGAAACTCAGGTTCAGTGGGTAATTCATGGAATTTTTTTTTGTGTCGCCTGAGCCTAGGCAAAAAAAACGGGGGCGTCCAGCCCCCGTTTGAAAGTTCACCAAATGCGGCGGAATGGCCTAGAAGTGGATGGCATGTCCATCGGCATCGAGGGTCGCCTCGTGGATGGCTTCCGCGAGTGTCGGGTGGGCGTGGATAGTGGAGTGGATCTCCTCGTTAGTGAGTTCCATTTCCAGGGCCAGCCCCATTTCCGCGATTAACTCGGTGGCGTTGTCACCGATGATGTGGGCGCCGAGTAGTTCGCCGTGCTCCTTGCCAAAGAGCAGTTTGACAAAGCCTTCGGTATCGCCCGATGCCTGGGCCTTGCCGATGGCGGCGTAAGGGAACTTGCCCACCTTGTAGTCGACGCCTTCCTCCTTGAGCGCGCGTTCGGTTTTTCCCACCGAGGCGACCTGCGGGTGGCAGTAGGTGCAACCGGGAAAGTTGCCGACTTTGCGCGGCGTATGACCGTCGACAAAAAGCCCTTCGACGCACTGGATGGCCTCGAAGCTCGCGGTGTGGGCAAGCCATGGCGGGCCGGAGATATCGCCGACCGCGTAGACGTTGGCGATGGATGTCTGGTAGCGGTCATCAACCCGGATGAAGCCGCGGTCGAGTTCAGGTTGGATTCCGCCGGGGAGCACGGGGGCCACGCCGATGGCGACCAGGCAGACGTCCGCGGTGATGGTTTCGTTGCCCTTGGGGCCTTCGACATCGATGGAGACCGAGTCGCCATTGTCGCGGAAGGCGACACACTTGGTGTCGGTGAGCGAGCGTACACCCTGCTTGGTAAAGGATTTTTGCAGTTCCTGGCCGACCTCGGTGTCCTCGACCGGGAGGAGGTTGGGTAGCATCTCGATGATGGTGACCTTGGTGCCGAAGGCATTGTAGACGTAGGCGAACTCGACGCCGATGGCGCCCGCGCCGATGATGACCATTTCCTTGGGTTGTTCGGCGAGGTTCATCGCTTCCTTGGAACTGATGACGGACTTGCCATTGAACGGGAGAGGAGGAAGCTCACGGCTTTTACAACCGGTGGCAATCATGATGTGAGCACCCTCGATGACTTGCTTGGAGCCATCGGTTGCGGTGACTCCTACATGGCTGTCGTCGAGGACCGCGCCGAAGCCACGGATGTAGTCGACCTTGTTTTTCTTGAAGAGGAACTCGATGCCGCCGGCGAGCCGGTCGGATACCTGACGGGACCGGCCGACGACCTTGGACCAGTCGTAGCTGAGGTTGTCGAACGAGATGCCGAAGGTTGAGGCTTTTTTGGTGAGCGTCTGGTAGAGCTCCGCATTTTTGAGCAGGGCCTTGGTCGGGATACAGCCCCAGTTGAGGCAGGTTCCGCCGGCGCGGTCGGCTTCGACAACGGCGACTTTTTTTCCGAGTTGAGCTGCGCGGATGGCGCCGACGTATCCGGCGGGGCCGCCGCCGATGACTGTGAGGTCGTACATGGTGAGTGGGAAGTTGGATTTAGGAGGTTGGAGTGAGGAATCGGAGGAACTTGGGCAGAACCTGCGGGGGATGTCAATGGTTGGGGGAGTCAGCCGAAGAAAAAGCCAGCCCCGGTGGGGCTGGCTGGCTGAATGGACGGGGGGTATCCCGGTTACATCGCCGGCGGTGAGGCGGGTGGTGCCGCGGCCGGCTCGGTAGAAGAGGATTTGGAGGTAAAGAACTTGATCAGTCCGATAATGCCGAAAACCAGGGCGAGGAAAGCAAAAGCGCCGCCTCCGAAAAAGGCGCCGAGACCTTTACCCACGATACTTAGCACGGCGCTGCTCGGAATGTTGGAGAGCGTGATCGTGCGTCCGTCGGAGAGGCCGGTCGCCTCGACATGGTAGCGCTGACCTTTTTTCACCTTGAAGTTGCCGATGAGGTGCTTGTTTCCGAAGTTACTCGTACCTGTGGGCCGGGAGGCGGAGGTGGAGTTGCCTGATTCCAGGTTTTTGACATTGATGGTGATATTGCTGAGGATATCGTTACCATTGCCGGTAAGCCAGACGGTCATTTCGCCATCCTCACCGGCGGTGAGCTCGGTTCCGTTGGGAACTTGGAATTGGGTGCCATCGTCGAGTTTTGCGACAAATTCCTTGCCGGAATTATAGGCGCTGAAGCCGGCGAATCCCGCGATGCCTCCTCCGATGAGAAGTAGTATAAGTGCGGTGATCAGAAATCCGCAGCCTTTTTTCTTGGTAGCCATAATGGTGGGTTGTTGTTGGTTTGTTATTGGTTCGTGGGGGGGTCAGGGGGAGATTTTTCAGCCCGGGGGAATTGGGCGTTAGGTCATCCAGTTGTCTGCGGAACCGCTAGAATCCAGCATGGCTGAAAATGAGGGGGTGAAATATTTTGGATAGAGTCTGGCCATTGATGATTAAAATTCCAAGTGAAAAACACCGCATCTTGCAATTGGTCGACTGGCGGAGCCATCGGTGGTGCCCAAAAAACCCGCTGGTTTTCACCAGCGGGTTGGGGAGGGTGGGAT
>JARFRT010000545.1 GCA_029287105.1 Akkermansiaceae bacterium
CTCTGGGTTGACCCGATCCCAAGCGGCGGCGGCATTATCAATGGTTGCGCGAGGCTCATTTTTGATGCCAACAATCAACCGGTTATCAGTTATCACAAATCCGATCCCGACGGGAATATGCAAGTCTACGCCGCACGTGCCGGAGCCGGAAAATGGCAACAACATCTTCTGACCGACTGGGCCAAGCCGGTGAAATTCAGCGGTAACGGTAGCATGGGGTTTATCGGTATTCGCATCAGCGGCTTGAGCCGGGTCGAGCCCGGTGTGCTGACCTTGGGTTATCGCCACCGCGATTACGGAAGTGGTCAGTTGGTCGTCGATGAAGAGACGTTGCGTCCGTTAGGTCGGAAAATTCCCCGTGTACGCGAGTACCCAAGTGGACTGGGGCGGGTGCAAAGTGGTTTTCCGGGTATGAAAATCCAGCGGGCAAACGACATCGGCAACAGCGGCAAGAGTGCCGTGCGCTATGTCCTCCAATGGGAGACGCTGGGGCGTAACCATGACCGCCCACGCCACCCCCCACTCCCGGCACCCAGTATGCTGAGGCTTCACCAACTGACGCTTGCAGGAGAATCGATAAGATGAATTCATGACACAACATCGAATCTCTATTCTGGTATCGGCTGTAATGCTGGTGAGCTTGTGTCCGAACCACGGGGCGGATCGCGCTATGCAAAAGGTGGTGTCAAATATGAAACCCTATGCCAGCAAGCATCACGCTGGCGTAGATACCACCACTCTCAAAGGCAAGGTGATGTGTGGCTATCAAGGGTGGTTCGCCGCCGAGGGCGATGGCTCAGGACGCGGGTGGACACACTACGGGGCGGGGCGCAACGGGCTAAAGCCCGGCCACTGCACCATCGACCTTTGGCCGGATATGAGCGAAATGGACAACGATGAAAAATTTGCCACCGCATTTCGTCATCGCGACGGCAGCACCGCCTACCTGTTTAGCCCGTATCACCCCAAAACCGTGCTGCGCCACTTCAAGTGGATGAAGGATTCCGGGATTGATGGCGTTTTTCTCCAGCGCTTCGGATCGTCGCTGAAGTCGCCGAAAAGCCTGAACCACCGCAACGTGGTGACCGCCAATGTCCAGGCCGGGGCGAACCAATACGGACGGACGTGGGCGATGATGTATGATCTCTCAGGCCTCAAGGCAGGGGAGATTGAAAAATTGGTCGTCGAGGATTGGAAACGGCTTGTCGACCGGATGAAAATCACGAAGGACAAATCCTACCTCCATCATAACGGCAAGCCCGTTATAGCTGTCTGGGGGATTGGTTTTAACGACGGGCGGAAATACACACTCGATGAATGCGAGAAACTGGTGACCTTCCTTAAATCCGATCAAAAATACGGAGGCAATACCGTGATGCTCGGCGTGCCCACCGGTTGGCGCACCCTAAGTCGCGATGCACGCAACGATAAAAAACTGCATCAAATCATCCTCAAGGCGGATATTGTTAGCCCGTGGACAGTGGGGAGATACAGTTCGCCGAAACAAGCCGAAAAGCACGCGGAGGAATGGGCGAAGCCGGATGTCCAATGGACAAGGAAACATAACCTTGATTACCTGCCGGTGGCATTCCCCGGGTTCAGTTGGCACAACCTGAGGAAAAGCCAGGGGATGGATAAAAAACTCGACCAAATACCGCGACGGAAAGGTGAGTTCCTCTGGTCGCAGGCGACCGCATTTAAAAAAGCCGGTGCCGACATGCTCTACGTCGCCATGTTCGATGAAGTCGACGAGGGGACCGCCATTTTCAAATGCACCAATAACCCACCCGTGGGTGAAAGTCCGTTTCTCACCTACGAAGGGCTCCCCACCGATCACTACCTCTGGCTCACAGGTAAGACGGGGGAACTCATGCGTAACAAAGTACCCGCAACCCGCAAAATGCCGATTCGGGCATCGAGGTGAGACGTTGGCCTCACTGCAACCTATCCCGAAAATGACACCGCTCATCCCATGAAAAAACTCACCGCCCTATCCTTGCTCTAAGCACTCACCCATTTTTCCGGGGCGGTTGCAGTTCCAACCCCCGATCCGCAGTCCCTCGAGCGCAGTTCGCGGCGGTGCCTGGGTGCTTTTCTTCTTTGACCTGTCCCTTGGTCGGTCTCAGTCTATCCCCTTGGATTGGGATGATTTGTTGAAAGGAATCCAGGGTCCATCGGGGTAAGGTTATAGTCCTCTTCGTAAAAACAACAGAATCATGACATTCCACAAAAAACTTCATACCCAAGTGAGCCCAATCATCCTAGCAGCCCTGGCGATCGCGGCATCCACCTTGATTGGCAATGCCGGGGCCGTGCCCAAGCCCCAGCCGGGGAAGGCAGGTCATCCCGATTTCACCCACCTGGCACCGACCCCGCCGATGGGATGGAACAGCTGGAATATTTTTGCCAAGGAGATCGACGAGGCAAAAATCAAGGCGGCCGCTGATGCCATGGTTTCCTCCGGTATGCGTGATGCCGGCTACCAATACCTGGTGCTCGACGATGCCTGGATGGCGGACCAACGCGACGATCAGGGTGCCCTGCAGGCCGACCCGGTCAAGTTCCCCAAGGGCATGAAGGACATCGGTGACTACATCCATAGCAAGGGCCTGAAGTTCGGGATCTACCAGGATCGCGCCTACCGGACCTGCCAGTCGTTGCCGGGAAGCTTCGGCCACGAGCAGATCGACATGGCGACCTTTGCCGCCTGGGGCGTCGATTACATCAAGATGGACAGTTGCTCGGCCGAGCACAACGGTAGGCTCAGCTCGAATGACTACGCGCTCTACCGAAAATATATCGAGGAAACCGGCCGGCCTATGGTCCTGAGTATTTCAGACTTTGGTAATGCCGCATGGGTGTGGGGCGGCAAGGCGTCGGCTCAACTGTGGCGCACCGGGCAGGACATCCGGTCCAAGACAAGTTCCGTCTACGCCTGCGCAGATAATTCCGCGGGTAGCGGCAGGTCCCACCCCGCCTTCAATGGCCTCTGGCAGTTTGCCGGCCCCGGCCATTGGAATGACCCCGATATGTTGCAGGTGGGGAATTTCAAGATCAAGGATGAAGGTGTTAGCAAGTCGGCGAATCGGGCACACTTCGGACTTTGGTGTATTCTGGCCGCCCCGCTGATGGCCGGGAATGACATGCCTAACATGACTGATGCCGTAAAGCAAATCCTGACGGCACCTGAGGTGATCGCCGTCAACCAGGACAAACGCGGAGTGCAGGGATACAAGGTGTTCGTCGATGGCAAAGTGGAGGTCTACAACAAGCCGCTCGCCGATGGAACCACGGCGGTTCTGCTGCTGAATAAAGGCCGGGAAACAGCGGACATCACGGTGACCTGGGAGATGATCGGTCTTTCGGGTAAACAACCCGTACGCGATCTTTGGGCGCGCAAAAACCTGGGCGAGTTCAAGGACTCGTTCACCGCCAAAGGACTGGGTGAGCACGGCAACAGGATGCTCAAAATCGGAAAACCAGGCACGCCGCTCCCCATGCCAGCACCCATGCCGCTGGAAAAATACACTATCACCCGCACGGGGGTGACATCCCTTTGCGATTTGTATTACGCATGGAGGGATAAAAATGCCCCGGTCTACAACAAAACATTTGGTGGTAATCCGCTCAGGATCGCCGGTAAGACTTATCCCAAAGGATTCGGCTGCAAAAGCAAGGCATGCTTCATGTTCGCCGGCACCGAACGCGGCGACCGACTCAGGGGAACCGTCGTCCTGGACGAATCCTATCAGGGGGAAAATGAAGGGAGGTTCCGCATCTTCCACGAGGACTACTTCGGAGACCGCGTGCTTTGGGATAGCGGCCCGATGACCAAAGATACCGCCGCCAAAGAGATCGATATCGCGCTCGAGAACTACAACTGCCTGATGCTCGTGTTCGAAGGCAAAAACAAGGAAACCGGGAAAAAAGCAGGTGACGTCCTCGGCGTCTTTGTCAACCCGCGCATTATTGTCAACGACTGACCACTGCCAGGCCAGGCGGATGATTGATGCATGGAAACCGAAGGTCAGGCGTTTTGTCTGAGGGGGCTACGCGGCTGGAAGCCACAGCTACCCCCGACTTCCCGACTTAGTTCCAAATCAGAGTAAGCAGAAAAAGGGATACAGCACGAGGCTGTATCCCTTTTCCAGAGTGTTGTATGACACGTTCGAAGTCCGTTAGGACTTGTAACGAAGGCGCTTCTTATGACGATTTGCCTTCATGCGCTTCTTGCGCTTGTGCTTACTGATTTTTGTCTTACGACGTTTTTTGAGACATCCCATGGTGTTTGGTGTTCTAGTTCGGGTTAGTCAGCGGATTGCTGGAGATTCGACGGAGATTGGAGAATAGGAAATAGGAAAGGGGGGGATTAGGAAATAGGGAATTGGAAGTGATCGCTGGGGCGATTTTTTAGCGGGTGAGCTTGGAGTTTGGACTTATTAGAGGACGATCTTCGACAGTGGGTATTCGATGATGCCCTCGGCTCCGAGTGCTTTGAGGTCGGGGATGAGGTTGCGGGCCACGGAGTCCTCGATGATGGTTTCGACAGCGACCCAGTTGTCTTCCGCGAGGTGGGAAACGGTGGGCCGGCGCAGGGAAGGTAGTTTATCCAGGACGGCAGGCAAGGACTTTTCTGGTAAGTTCATCTTGAGACCGACTTTACCCCGTGCTTCGAGGGCGGCCTTGAGCATCAGAACCATGCGGTCCATTTTGGTTTTTTTCCAGTCGTCCTGATAAGCACCCTTGGAGCCGTAGAAGTGGGGGAAAGAGGTCAGCAGGGTATCGACGATGCGGAGGTTGTTGGCACGGATCGATGAGCCGGTCTCGGTGACATCGACAATGGCATCGACGAGCCGAGCCTTGACCTCCGTCGCGCCCCAAGAGAACTCGACGTCGGCGTTCACGCCGTTATCAGCGAGATATTTGTTGGTGATGTTGACCACTTCGGTCGCGATGCGCTTACCTTCGAGGTCTTTGACGCTCTGGACTGGTGAGTTTTCCGGCACCGCAATGATCCACTTAGAGCGGACGTTGGACGCACGACTATAAACCAGGCTGCAGACTTCGACGACGTCGGAATCGTTTTCAACGACCCAGTCTTGACCAGTGAGACCACAGTCAAAGTAACCATGCTCTACATAACGGCTAACCTCCTGGGCACGAACGAAGCGTCCGTCCAGCTCTTCGTCGTCAATCGACGGACGATATGAGCGAGAACTCACCGATATCTGGTAGCCCGCTTTACCGAACAACTTAATCGTGGAGTCTTGAAGGCTGCCCTTCGGCAGACCAAGCATGAGTAATGGCGTCTTTTCCATGCCCGCAAAAGCTGTCGTCCGACTATCACGGGACAAGGCTAAATTTTAGAAAATACGCATGGCCGGCTCATAGCCGAGACACAAAGCGCTGTATCGAGCCGCGGCGAGTTGTTTCGATTAGGACTGGGCAGTGCCTAGCCAGCGACTTCCGCGTGGAAATTGTTTCCAGCAGTTGTGGCTTTCACATAGCCCTTACGGATAGTGAAATCACCAAAGCGTTCGCCCTCTTCGCGCTCTTTAGCGTAAGCTAAGAGGATGGGTTTGAGCTCATCGACAATCTGCTCGTGTGTGACCGATGTGCGATAGAGCTTATTTAGGCGTTCGCCGTCGAAACCGGCTCCAAGGTAGAGATTGTATTTACCGGGAACTTTACCAACGAGACCGATTTCTCCGAGGTATGGGCGACCGCAGCCATTTGGGCAGCCTGTGGAGCGAATCACGATCTCATCATTTTGCAGACCGGATTCTTCGAGAATGACTTCGAGGTCGCTAACGAGTGTCGGTAAGTAGCGCTCAGATTCCGCAAGCGCGAGGCCACAGGTCGGAAGCGAAACACAGGCGATCTGACTGCGACGCATACCAGAAGCTTTCTTGTAGGCATCCAATCCGTGCGTTTCCACCAAGGCATCAATGGCTGCTTTATCCGCTTCGTCGACATTCCCGATAATGAGATTCTGATTTGCAGTCAGGCGAATGTCGCCCTTGTGCATTTTGGCGATTTCGAGCATACCCGTCTTGAGTGTCGCGTCATCGCGGTCAACGACACGGCCACCTTCGATGAAAAGACCCAAGTGCCACTTGCCATCAATTCCTTCTGACCAACCGTAGCGATCTCCTGTGCTGGTGAAGCTATATTCACGAGGATCTTCCAACTTGTAGCCGAGGCGGTTTTCAACTTCTTCTCGAATCCAGTCCTTACCAAGGCATTCGACAGTGTATTTGAAGCGGGCATTGGCACGCTCAACACGATTGCCATGATCACGCTGAATCGTGACGATCTTCTCAGCCACGGCGACAGCTTGATCTGGTGTGCAGAACGCGATGACGTCAGCGAGACGAGGGAACGTCTTCTCGTTGCCATGAGTCATGCCCATGCCACCACCAACAGTCACATTGAAGCCGATGAGTTTCTCATCCTCTACAATCGCGATAAAGCCAAGGCAGTGCGCAAAAACATCGACATCATTATAGGGCGGGATCGCGACTGCGATCTTGAACTTACGAGGCAAGTATGTCGGGCCATAGAGCGGCTCGACATCATCGCCCCCACAGTCCTTGGATCGTTCAGCGGCTTGCTCGACCATCAACTTGATCGGCTTACCATCAAGCCACATCTCGGAAAACGCGGGTGTCTGTGGCTTGAGATGTGCATCGATTTGCGCGGTCACGCCCTGCACTGCTTGGTGCACCTTAGACACAAAAGGATTCGGGTTGCACATCACGTTGCGATTTACGTCGCCGCAGGCAGCAAGTGTCGTCATCGCTACGTCGTTGCATGAGCTGATCACATCCTTGAGGTTGCCCTTTAGAATACCATGCAGCTGAAAAGCCTGACGAGTGGTCAACTTCAGTGTGTTAAACGCGCAAAAATTCGCGAGTTCATCCATCACGATCCATTGCTCAGGTGTGCAGATGCCACCTGGCAGACAGATACGTGCGAGAAAGGAATACGCCTTATCCAACTTGTGCTTACGGCGCTGTGCGCGTACATCGCGGTCGTCCTGCTGGTAGAGGCCGTGAAACTTGGTCAACTGCTGGTCATCGGCTGCAATGGCT
>JARFRT010000573.1 GCA_029287105.1 Akkermansiaceae bacterium
CCCCGCTTACGTTGCAGCCCCCTTACCCCCACGACCCATTGAATAGCCGTTGAAAGACAGCCCCCGGAACGCAACGTAACAAAAGCCCCCCCGACTTCCCGACTTCAAGACTTCCCGACTTCAAGACTTCAAAACCCATGAAAAACTCAAGCATCCTCATACCGGCCCTTTGGCTGATCAGTCTAGCCGTGGCCTTCGTCATCGGAGGGAAAATCAAAACAGTATCCGACGGCCCGTCAACGGCCTCCAAGAGTACCAGTGCCCACCGCCCTGCTCACCGCCAGTCGGCCGGTTCACCCGCCGTCGCCCCCCAGCGACACTCGCCCGGTGTCAGGGTGGGACGCACCAACGCGACCCACCACCGCACACTCAATGTCACTGTCATCGCCCAAAACGACGACCCCATCGCCCGAGCCAACGATCTGCTCGAACTCATCAATCGCCTCGGAGCCGATGATTTTGCCCAGGTTGTCTCCGATTTCCGAGACCTCGGAATCACCCGTGAACGCATGAGTGAATACGGTATTCTGCTGCACGCCTGGGCCAAGGTCGACCCCCTCGGGGCGCTCGACTACGCCGAAAAAAACACCGGAACTCCGTACGCGCGTCAAACGGTTCTTGCCAGCTGGGCCAGCAATGATGTCGAAGGCGCCCTGCTCTGGGCAAAGGGTCACCATGAGGGTGAAGGGGCCAACCCCTGGCTCGTGGGGGTCATCCGCGGTGTTGCCTCCAGCGATCCGAAACGCGCGACCGAGATCATGCAAAGCCTGCCCTACAGCCAGGAGCGGGGACGGGCCATCGCTTCGATCGTCCCCCACATAGCCAGCCAAGGCATCGAAAAAGCCGGCCTTTGGCTCGACACCATCACCGATGAGCGCCTCCGCGATGGCAGCACCGCCTACCTGGCCTCGGCCCTTGCCAAAACCGAGCCCCTGGAGACCGCCGCATGGGTCGCCTCACTTGCCGACTCCAAGGGAAAATCGAACGCCCTGCGCGAAGTCGCCGAGCAGTGGGCAAAGCAGGACGTCGTCTCGGCTGCAGCGTGGACAAACAGCCTGACCGGTGCCAACAAAGTCAACGCCGCGAGTGAAGTCATCGGTGAATATGCCAAGGAAAACCCGACACAGGCAACCGCATGGCTCCACTCCCTCTCCGGCGAACCCGGTTATGAAAAAGTCGTCGAGACCTACATTTGGAACACAGCCAGAAACAACCCCGCGATGTCGCTCGCCCAGGTGCCCGAAATCCAAGCCCCCAGGTCACAGGAGAAATACTATGAACGGATACTCAAGCGCTGGCGTCACCGCGATGCCGATGCCGCCGAGGCGTGGATCGATCGTAGCAATCTGCCCGCAAACATCCGGGACAAAATTCTCCGCACCAGTCCGACGGATCAACACCGGAACAGATAACACCCGCCATGAAAAAACCCGTCATCATCACCCTCTGCACCCTCAGCCTGATCATCGCAAGCTTGGCTTGGTGGTTCAGCGACAGTCAGGTGGTCAAACGGCAGACCCACGAGCTCACCAGGCTGTTGACCGTCGCCAGCACCGATGGAAAAAGCACCCGCGCCCTCAAAAACCAGAATTTCACATCCCTCCTGTCGCCAGCCGTGTCCGGCCATGTTGACCTCCCCGATTACCAGTCGGACTTCGGGCACAGCGACCTCGTTTCCGCCCACCACAGCTTGGTGCACCTATGCCGGTCAGCGTCGGTCACCCCGTCGAATCTAAAAATCTCGAAACCCGAGCAAAACCGGGCCAGCGTCACCGCCGACCTCGACCTTTCCGTCACGGAAAAAGATGAAACCCGTCACGACGAGACCTGTCAGGCGACTTTGATTTGGCAAAAAAACGACCAGGGAAAATGGAAACTGAGTTTGATCGAAATCAAAGCCCGGTAAGGCGCGGCTTCACTCCGGCCCCCACTCTCGTTTGCTGACTCCCTGCCTTCTTGACAATCTCTCCTCCACAACTATCCTCCCCGCGCCTGCCCCACCGGCAGGCTTCCTTATTCCCCCACTTCCCATTTCCCAACCCCAACTTCCCAATCCCACCATGGACACCATACGCACCTTCGAAACAGGCGCCGGCACCACCGGCAAATTCCACTCACTCCCAGCCCTCGAAGAACAAGGGCTCGGCAAAATTTCCCGCCTCCCCATTTCCATCCGCATCGTTCTCGAATCCCTCCTCCGTAACTGCGACGGCCGTAAAGTCAGCGAACAGGATGTCAAAAACCTCGCCAACTGGAACGCCGCCTCCCCAGGCAACTACGAGGTTCCGTTCACCGTCGCCCGCGTCGTGCTCCAGGACTTCACCGGCGTACCTCTCGTCGTCGACCTCGCCGCCATGCGCAACGCCGCCGCCGAAGCCGGCGCCGATGCCTCCATCGTCGAACCCCTGGTCCCCGTCGACCTCGTCATCGATCACTCCGTCCAGGTCGACTTCTCCGGCAGCCAGTCCGCACTCGACCGCAACCTCCAAATCGAATTCATCCGCAACAAGGAACGCTACCAATTCCTCAAATGGGGCCAGCAGGCGTTCGAGACCTTCAGCGTCGTCCCTCCGGGCATCGGCATCGTCCACCAGGTCAACCTCGAATACCTCGCCAAGGGCGTGCTCGAGAAAGATAATACCTACTACCCCGACACCCTCGTCGGCACCGACTCCCACACCACCATGATCAACGGCCTGGGCGTCGTCGGCTGGGGCGTGGGCGGCATCGAGGCCGAAGCCGGAATGCTCGGCCAACCCGTCACGTTCCTCGTGCCCGAAGTCGTCGGCGTCTACCTCCACGGCAAGCTCGCCGAGGGCGTCACCGCCACCGACCTCACCCTGCGCGTCACCGAATTGCTCCGCGCCCAGGGCGTCGTCGGCAAATTCGTCGAATTCTTCGGCCCGGGCGCCAAGGCACTGTCGCTGCCCGACCGAGCCACCGTCGCCAACATGGCACCCGAGTACGGGGCCACCATGGGCTTCTTCCCGGTCGACGAGGAAACCATTGCCTACCTCCAAGGCACCGGTCGCTCCGCCGCAACCTGCAGCACCGTCGAAAACTACTTTAAAGCCCAGGGCATGTTCGGCATCCCGGAAAAAGGCGACGTCGATTACTCCGTCGCGCTCGACCTCGACCTGGCCTCGGTTGTGTCCTCTGTCTCCGGCCCGAAACGCCCCCAGGACCGCATCAACGTCACCGACCTCGGCAGCAAGTTCAACGAACTCTTCGAAGCCCCCGTCGCCGACGGCGGATTCGGCCGCGCCGCTGACACCCGTAATACCGAAGTCCCACTCGATCTCACCACATCGGCAGGATTCTCCCCGGTCGGCCAGGAACTGCTCAACGAAGCCGGAAGCACCGTCACCGCTGATGCCGTGGCCTCGCACAGTGCCCTCAAACATGGCTCGATCCTGATCGCCGCCATCACCTCCTGCACCAACACCTCCAACCCAAGCGTCATGCTCGCCGCCGGTCTTGTTGCGAAAAAGGCCAACGCGCTCGGACTCACCATCGCCCCCTACGTCAAAACCTCCCTCGGACCCGGCTCCCGTGTTGTTACCGACTACTTCAATGCCACCGACCTCCAAAAAGAACTCGACCAGCTCGGGTTCCAAACCGTCGGCTACGGCTGCACCACCTGCATCGGAAACTCCGGCCCGCTCGCACCCGAAATCGAGGACGCCATCAAGGCCGGCGACCTGATCACCGCCTCCGTGCTCTCCGGCAACCGGAACTTCGAAGCCCGCGTCCACGGCTCGGTCCGGGCAAACTTCCTCATGTCGCCCCCACTCGTCGTCGCCTACGCTCTCGCAGGCCGCGTCGACCTCGACCTCGCCAACGACCCGATCAGCACCGACAAAGACGGCAACCTTATTTACCTCAAGGACATCTGGCCCAGCAGCGAGGAGCTCAAGGAGGTCATCGACTCCGCCCTCGTCCCCGAGGTCTTCAACAAGCTCTACAGCGACCTCGACAATGCGAACCAGAACTGGGTCGACATCGAGTCCCCCGCCGGCCCGACCTTCGACTGGCAGGACGACTCGACCTATATCCAGAACCCGCCCTTCTTCGACGGCTTCTCGCGCACTCCGGCCACCGAGGCCAAGGACGTGACCAACGCGCGCGCCCTCGGCATCTTCGCCGACTCCGTCACCACCGACCACATCTCACCCGCCGGCGCCATCGTGCCGACCTCACCCGCCGGCCAGTATCTGCTGGAACACGGCGTGGAAAAAGCCAAGTTCAACTCGTTTGGCTCACGCCGTGGTAACGACCGCGTCATGACCCGGGGCACCTTCGCCAACGTCCGTATCAAAAACCTCATGTGCGCAGGCACCGAGGGCGGCTACACCCAGTACTTCGGCCCGTCCGAGGTGCCCGCCCCCGATACCGGGATCGCCGCCAAGGATGGTGGTAAGCCCGCCTTCATCTACGACGCCGCCCAGGCTTACAAAGCCGACGGCACCGACCTCATCGTCATCGGCGGCGAGGACTACGGCATGGGGTCGTCCCGCGACTGGGCCGCCAAGGGCACCCGCCTGCTGGGTGTCTCCGCCGTCATCACCAAGTCGTTCGAACGCATCCACCGCTCCAACCTCATTGGCATGGGCGTGCTGCCACTCAACTTCAACAACAAATCCGACTACGACAAGGTCGCCGGCCTCGCCAATGCCACCTTCTCCATCACCGGACTCTCGGGCGAACTCACCCCGATGCAGGACGCCACCCTCACCGTCACCCCGGCAGACGGCAGCAGCTTCGACATCCCCCTCACCGTCCGCATCGACACCCCGGCGGAAGTCGACTACTACCTGTCCGGGGGCATCCTGCCCTACGTGCTCAACCAGATCCTCGACTCCGCCGAAGCCAAGGCCTAACATGGCGGCAAGGTGGCGGCGGCCTAAACCCGCCAAAACAAAACAAACATTTAAATCAAAAAGCTCCAGGTAACCCGAGCCGCATTTTTTTACCCCCGGAAAATGCGAAAGCGCTTGGATTGCCAACACCAAGGTTGGCCGCGAAAGGGCGCGGGAGGCAAGGATAGCCCTAAGGCCCCTCTTTCCCAAGGCGACCCCGCTGTCGGGAAAATAAGCCCCGG
>JARFRT010000590.1 GCA_029287105.1 Akkermansiaceae bacterium
GGCAAGCCGGTTTCGGAGCATGGCGGATGGATGCTGTGATCGTTGTAGTGCAGGACAAACCGGTCGCCGACGGTGTGCGCCGTTTTGTTGAACGTGATCCGGGACTGGTTGAAGGCCGAATGTCCGACGGGCGTGGAAGCCTTTGGCGTGTCGGTCTGCACCGCGATGGGCACATCCAGGTCCAAGGCATGGTAAACGGCATCCAGAAGGTGACAGCACCAGTCCGCCAACTGCCCGCCGCCAAATTCCCAGTAAGTACGCCACTTTCTGACGGCGAGCGTATCGTGGTAAGGAACGTCATCGTTGCAGCAGTGTTTCCACAGATCCCAGTTGAAGTGCGCTGGCGCGGTTCCGCCCTCGATGTATTTTTCCATCCATGGATTGGTGAAGTAGGAATTATTGGCGACCTTCCCCGTCCATGCCCACGCTGAGATCGTCTTGCCAAGTGCCCCGGACTTGATGATGGCAATCGCCTGGTTGCGCCCTGCAATCGCCGACCGCTGGTTACCCATCTGGGTTGCCAGCCCGGGCTTCGCCGCAAGCGCCTTCTTGAGCATTCTGACCTCGTCAAGCTGGTGCACCACAGGCTTTTGCAGATAAAGGTGTTTGTCATTGGCCAGGGCATGCAATGCCATCACGGCATGCGTATGATCCGGGGTGCAGACCAGCACGGCATCATACTTGTCGATGTCCTTTTCAAAAGCCTCCCGGCTGTCGCTATAGGTCAATGCCTTGGGAAAGGCCTTGGCCACCTTGTCCAGGTTGTTCTTGTTGACATCGCAGAGACCGGCAATTTCCACTTTCGGGTTTTTGGAAAGCTGTCCACGGTCCATGCCGCCGATGCCGCCGACACCGATTTGCAGGATCCGCAGTTTACTGTTTTTATTCATCGTGGCCCCAAGAGTGGGCACCGCACTACTGGCCGCGGCCAGTCCCATTGTGGCGATAAACTTTCGCCGATCAAAATGATTATTCATGACGACATCTATACGGTTGTTCTTCCGGGCATTTATCAACTCTTTTCCGGTGCCCCGCCGACATTGGTCATATTACTGTGGTGCTGGTCCCGTTCACCACCCCGATCCCATAGGGTGAAAATAACCTTCGCGGACTAGCGCTATAGGCTCGACTTTTTCACGCGATCCACGTACGCAAACCCCCGTGAGCAACACCGATCCGATCCCCCCAAAAAACCCCGATCTCGAAGTCAAGGACGCCCTGATGATTTTCAACTCGGTCTGGGACAAACTCGAGGCCGAGAGAGGACGGGAAAAAATGCGCTTCCCCAAGGAGCTTATCCTGCTCGGTGGAGCACCTGGGTCCGGCAAGGGCACCAACACGGAATACATCTGCAAGGTGCGCGACATCACCGCCGACCCGATCGTGGTGAGTTCTCTGCTCGACACCCCGGAAATGAAGGCCCTCAAGGACGGCGGGCACATGATTAACGACCGTGAGGTGGTGGACATCCTGTTCCGAAAACTGCTCGATCCCACCTACCGCGAGGGTGCTGTCCTCGATGGATTCCCGCGTACCAAGGTGCAGGTGGAGTGTATCAAGATGCTCTACGATAAAATGGTCACCCTGCGTCGCGAGTTCCAGGACACCCCGCTCAAAGTACACTTCAAGCAGCCCATCTACCACATCATGGTCCTCTTTGTCGATGAGGCCGAAAGTGTTGCCCGCCAGTTGAAACGCGGCCGCGAGATCATTGCCCACAACGAGGAGGTCAAACGCACCGGCGTCGGCCAACTCCTCGAGGAGCGACCCACGGACACCAACGAGGATCTCGCCCGCAACCGCTACCGTACCTTCAAGGAAAAAACCTACGACGCCCTGCTCTCGCTCAAACAAATCTTCCACTATCACTTTATCAATGCACAGCTTCCCTTGAAAGATGTGCAGGCAAACATCTTCAAAGAGCTCGAATACCAAAGCTCGCTGGAACTCGACCCGCGCACCTACGATGTGCTGCGCAACCTCCCGGAGGCATCCGACATCATCAGTCACGCCCGCCGTGACCTCGTTTACCGACTCGACCGATATCACCTGGAAGACCAGGAGCTGTTCCGTGATGTCGTCGAACTGATCGAGCATAAAATCATGCCCATCATCGTTCCTCACGCCATCTCCGGACGCGCACACGTCAATACCGAAAACATTCTGTTAGGAAACCCGAAAGCCATCCCCATGCTCATTGACGTTTTTTCCGAGCGTGGGTTTTTTGCCTCTGTCGATATCCACCGCAAGGAAATCCCGTCCCGG
>JARFRT010000595.1 GCA_029287105.1 Akkermansiaceae bacterium
GGGCTCGGAGATGTGTATAAGAGACAGGTGTACACGTTGTTCTTTGCGACGGACGTCGTCCCGCTGTCGCCAATCACCCAGACCCTGGCAGCGGCACGCTCCCCCGGGAGCGGGTGGGTTTTGAAATAGTACGTTGCATCAGCCCCCGCCGTCTCCGTCCCGCCAGCATTGCTTGTCTCAATTTGGTAAAAGTACGCTGTCGCGGGGGCCAACCCGGTCACGGCAACCTCATGTTCGGTCACCAGGGGGGCCAACGTCACGGTTTGCGTCAAATTCCCCGGAGCATCACCATAGCGAAGCACCGTATTGCCCGCGCTGACGGTGCGCCATTTCACCGTCATCCGGTCGTGGCTCCCCGATTGGAGGTACGGGCCGCGTATGATCGCCGGGGAAACCGGATTTTCACCTGCCATTTCCAGGCTGAAGCCGAGGTCGGATGATGTCGTGCTCGTCTGATGCAGGGAAACAGCCAGCAAGTTGACCCCGGGCTGAATGAGCCCGGAAGCGGCAACACTGAAAGTATGGAACGTGGATTCACTTCCAACCGCCCCGGTTTCCCTAGCCCATGTATCTTGCGCTGCATCAAGCGGCAGGTCGCCAACCACCGCCACCAGATTGCCATTGAGATAAATAAACGCACCGTCGTCAGCCAGCACCGAGAACCTGGCCTGATCATACCCCGTAGCCCCTCCGTCGAATGTCCTGACGAAGTAGGCCGCCCCCCGGGTCTCATTGTCGGGAATGGGAATGGTCGTATTGGCCGATGGAATACCAGTGACCCCCCCATACTGAAAAGGTCCCTGATGCCCGGCCGTAAATGCGGGCCCATCATAAACCACACCCGGGTAAGCACCCACTGCCTGGTTTCTCCAGGTCGTGTTAAAGTCGGTGTCCGCAACCTGGGTCCCGTGCCCGACGACCGGGTCGTAGCCATCGTCCGTCGATGGATCAATCGGGCTGAGCATCGACCAACCACCGCCCTCGTGACCCACGAGAATAGGCGAGCCTTCCAACTTGAGATCGAAACCCAGATCAGAACTTGATAGGCTTGCATTATGAATAGAAATAGCCAGCAAGTTAGGCCCGGGCCGGAGTGTGGGAGTCCCTATCAGCGGGATTGCATCGTAACTGGTTTCATTTCCCAGACTCGAAAACTGGGTATAAGTATCCGGATCGCTCACACCATCACGGGCAATCAACACTCCATTGAGGTAAACAAAGGCGCCATCGTCCGCCAGCAGGGAGAGCTTCAATGCCGTGTACCCCTCACCGCCATCAACGACTTTGTAAAAGTAGGTGGTTACTTTATGGGCCAATGTTGTCCCCCCTGTCAGCCCGTCTATGATGTGATACTGGAAAGGGGAGGACAGGCTCGGAGTAAATGCCGGGCCGTTGTAGCTGCCGCCCGTGTAACCCCCTGCAGAAGGGTTGAACCACGTCGTATCGAAGTCTGTGTCGGCAATCGCGGGATCCACATTGCTGTTCAGCATGCTCCAACCCACACTCCCCTTATCAACAACGATATCGGCATGTGCCGAAAAATTCGGGCACAGGGACAATACCATGGCGCTTGCGATGCTGACTGATGTTTTCATTGTTTTTAACGAGTTGGCCATCATCCGGGACAGGATAACCGGCCGGTGGGTGTTCAATTTACGGGTCGGGGGTGACCTCTGATTTTTCGAGTATTTCCTGATGCTGCAATTTCAGGTGAGGCAGTGCCCGCGTCCTTGTGGGAAGAAGTGGCCACGACCGACGGGCTCCCCGCAATGCCTGCTTCATTTTTTCGTTATCACGTCCCTCCCACATCAATGCCTCCTCCCTCCACCAGTTGAAACCCAGAGTAGGATTCTTCTCCCTCAAACTCGCATAAACCGCTGACGCCTCCTCCCTCCTGCCCCGGTCCCGCAACATGCGGGCCTTGGCGGCCAATAGAACAGGTAATGCACCCAGCGACTTCTCCGCCCCGGCGTATACCTTGAGCGCCGTCTCGACATCGTCCCGCGCCAAAAGGAACCCCACATACTGTTTGTAATAGCTCAACGGCGCGCGGGTATGGAGCTTGATCGCACGCCTAATGTCGCCCTCCGCCTCCTCGGCCAGCCCCATCTGCCAGCACACACTGCTGCGCAAAACCAGAGCCGCCACATCACGCGGATAAACTTCCATAAACGTGTCCAACTCCAGCTTCGCCGATCCCCATTTTTTTTGATCCCGGTCAATTTTTGCCAGCACCAGATGACATGACGCCAACTCAGGCTGCAGTTTCCTGGCTCGAGCCACGTCTTCAACAGCCTTTCGAAAGCATCCGTCCTTTCGAAGATACTCGGCTCGCTCAAGCAACAACCCGGCATCCAGCGGGCTTGCCTCGATCTTCAGACTGAGCTTCTCGATCACCTCATGCAGCTCCCCGTGTCCATACAACCCGTGGCATGTCAGACCCAAGACCAGCATGCTCAACACCCCCCCCATCCTACTACTCTTCATTGTCCGAGGGTCATCTTTGTCACAAAGCTTGTCAAGTCGGCAAGCGAGGCCCGTGCCGTATGAAAACCAACTGCGGCCAAAGACCTTTCCGAGCGGATCTGGACGTCAGGCTCAGATTCAATGAATGGACACAGGATTCCCCCATCATCGTTCGGTGATGACCGCGGAGACTCCATTTTGCACGGCCACGTCATCTCAGCAGAATGAGCCATATAATATATAATCACTGCCTGATAATCGTACCAAACAAGATTAAAGCACCTATTTACATTAAATATTTAAAGAAATTTAAAAAAACAGTTGCATCAACCCGGGTAAATTGCAATAAAAGGGCTTCTCAGCCACACCGAGTCCTTCAAATAGCAAAAAAAACGACCCATTAATGGCGAGATCAACCACCTAACCCACCTCCACCCACCCTTACTATGAAATTAGAAACATTATTTATAATCGGAATCCTGTGCAGCGTTCTTGCTGCGCCCAGCAGCCATGGCCAGACATTCAATGTCGATGGCTACATGACTGATGCGGACAGCTATACGGATAAGGCCGCCATCTACTTCTTCAATGGCCACGCACCCAACGCTTATGGCGACATGGATGCCCCCATCTACCAGACCTATGTGCGTTGGGGCCAAGGAAAACTTTCCGCTGATCCAACCGGGGCCGACTATTTCTTCATGTATGTGGAGACACCCGTCGAAGTGAAGAACATGGTCTGGGGAAATGTTGTGACCGCTGCTGACATTGCTGAATATGACGTCCAGTACTCAACCCACCACGGTGATGACCCGTCAATGGATTACGGCGTGGCAACGGGTAGCGAATTCATGGCGTTTTACGACAATCAAGGCAAGGAACAATTAAAGTCCGGCCTGCAGCCCGATAAACCCACGGGCGAATATGGCATGATTATGGCGAAAACCTCGGTGGACTATTTGTTCGGTCTGGGGGCAACTGAGGCCTCCAGCGGCGATGCCTCGGTTGATCCGCGTAATATCGGAATGGCGTTCGAGTACCAGTTCGCGTTGGACAGCATCGAAAACAATGCGCTGCTGGACGTTGTCCTGAACGGTGGGATCATTGAGTACCATCTTTCCCCGGAGCGGGGACTCGTGCCAACGCAGGTTCCTGAGTCTACGGGTGCCATTCCTGAGCCTACGAGTGCCCTCATGGCCATGATGGGTTCAGTATTGCTCCTGCGTCGTAAGCGATGACACCCGATTGGCAGGTCCCGGGCTTCCGCGACGAACCTCTTCCACAAGCCTCGATAGAATTTTCTGTCGGGGCTTTTTCGTGCTCAGCGGCTGAGCATGACGAAGGCTCAGCCGTATCAAGCCATCGGATCAGGGCGATAACTAACTGAATAACCGAGGGGCTCGCCTCCGATAACAACGGGGCATGCGCTTTATCCATGCAAATGTTTCTCCCGGGGGCGGAGGAACCGGTTGAGAATTCCCCGAAGGGAACTAGATTGACAGTGGCCCTGTCAGTCACCGTGCGAAGGCGGTGAAAACCCATCCACCCCGCTCCCCCCATGAAATGGTCACTGAAAATCGGCACCTTCGCCGGCATCGGCGTGTATTTCCACTGGACCTTCGCCTTGTTGATCGGCTGGATTTTCACGGTGCATCTGACCTCGGGCAAGACCGTCTTGGAAGCGGTTGCGGGCGTGGGCTTCATCCTCGCGCTGTTCCTCTGCGTGCTGTTGCATGAGTTCGGCCACGCGCTCACGGCCAAACGCTACGGGGTGAAAACCCGTGACATCACCTTGTTACCCATCGGTGGCATCGCACGCCTGGAGCGCATCCCGGAGAAACCGATGCAGGAATTCTGGGTGGCCGTGGCGGGCCCCGCAGTGAACGTGGTCATCGCCGGCCTGCTTTTCCTCGTACTGCTCGCGCTCAACGGCGCGAACCGATTGCTGGAAGTGCAGTGGGGACAGGGGCGCTTTCTGGCGCAGTTGATGTGGATCAACCTGTTCATTGTCGCATTCAACCTGTTGCCAGCCTTCCCGATGGATGGAGGGCGGGTGCTGCGCTCGCTGCTCGCCATACGTATGGGGCGCCGCCGCGCAACGGGTATCGCCGCGAACATCGGCCAGATGATGGCCATCATGTTCGGCATCATCGGCTTTTTCATCAACCCGTTCCTCATTTTCATCGCCATCGTGGTCTACCTTGGGGCCCAGGCGGAGGCCGCCCAGGTGGAAATGCAGTCTGCGCTCGACGGCCTGCGCGTCCGGGACGCCATGATGACCCGCTTCCGCACCCTCGGCGCGCGTGACCCGCTGGAAAAGGCCGTACACGAACTGCTGGCCGGCTCCCAGCAGGATTTCCCGGTGCTCAATGACGGTGACCTGGTAGGTGTCCTGCGCCGCGAGGACCTGGTCAAGGCGCTTGCCGACGGGCGACGCGAGTGGATGGCCGGCGATGTCATGTGCCGCGAATGCGGTCCGGTCAATGAGCTGGACGTCCTGACAACCGCGCTGGAGGAAATGAGTCGGAACCAGCGCGCCACGGCCCCGGTGCTGGGCGCCGACGGCCGGATCGTCGGTCTCCTCACCGTGGAAAACATCGGCGAGCTCGTCATGGTGAATGCCAGCCTGGACCGCGCGCTGTCGGAACAGGTTTAACCGGGGACAGCAACCAAGGGACTGACTGTGGGTAAAGACGCCAGTCCCCACGCCAAAAGCGGCAAGCCGCCCCCCTAAGCCAGGGACCTGTGTTCAACATCCCATCTCCCCTTCATCCGACACCTCCGAAGCAGTCCCTGATTCAAGACGCACCACGATGAGCATCGGCAGGCATTGCCGCGGATTCCTGATCTGTGTTGATAGCGCGGATGGGATAAGGAATGACGATCCCTTCTTGGCCGTAACGTTTGTGCAACGCCTTAATAAACGCCGACTTCACCCAGAAGCGGTTGAAATATTCCTTGGCACGCAGCATTACGGTGAAGTTGATGCTCGAACTGTCAAATGCCGTGAACACCACGAAGGTTTCGTAGTCGTCCACTCCCCATTCGTGCGAAACCAGAACTTCGCGGGCCACCTCAAGGGTGACTCGTTCAACGTGTTCAAGATCAGAGCTGTAGTGAACCCCCACATCGACCGGAACCGAGAGCTCTTTGGCTGGATAAAAATAGTTGATGATCTTCGATTTTGACAGCTCGCTGTTGGGAATGATCACCGTGTTGTTCTGAAGCATACGAACCCACGTCGTCCGCCAACCGATCCTATCCACAAACCCTTGCTCACCGGAATCAAGCTCGATGTAGTCACCCGCCCGTATCGGCTTATCAATCACCAGCTGGATCCCTGAAAAGAAGTTTTCAAGGGTCGGCTGCAGAGCGAGCGCCACCGCCAATGAGGTAATTCCAAGAGAGGCGATGATTGGCGTGACGGAGATCCCCATGGTACCCAACAACACCAGCCCCCCCACACAAACAATCAAACCTCGAAACAGACCTTTGATAATACTTCTGCTGTTGCGCACAGCCTCGGAGTTTTCCGAATAGCGACCGATGACCCCTACCAACATGCGATCAGCAAAAATCACGATTGCTACAATGAGCAGGATCTTGGTAAGGCCTGAGGTGAAGCCAAGTTCGGAAAAATTCAATAAATCGGCAAAAAGAAGTAAGCGCTCAACAATCAAGGCCAACAGTGCCAGCAGCAGCAAGGTCAACGGCAGTGAGAGCGAGCGCACCAACAAGGAGTCGACACTGAACCGGGGTCGATCCGTCAGCTTCCTCAAGCGATTGACAATGAATACCCTAAGCAGCAGTAAAATCACCGCACTAATCGATACTCCACCGATAATCACCACCCATGGATTCAAGAGATATGAGTAATGATCGGGATTCAACATGAGACGGCTTGAGCTCAATTCAACAAGCATCCAGCACATGCCATGCCGATAGGGGATTATTCTCCCTAGACCCCTGGGCGCTTGAGACCACATAGGAACCTGCGATCAAGCAGCTCAAACAACCAACGGGCCAGCCTGTGATCAACAGGCCCCGGATCAATCGAATTACTGCTCGGCGGCGGTGCACTCTGGTTCCCGGTCCGTCACAAAGCCGCCCCCCGTATCAAATCCAAGTGCCGCGAGAAAACATCTTGGCAAGTCGGGTCGGGAAACTAGGCTCAACCTCAATGAGGTTGACGCATGCTCCCCCCGTCATCGTCCATTCAAGAGATTTTTTCTCCCCGCCAGGCCCCTCCGGAGCCGCCACTATGCCATCACTTGCCTTGTTCCCCATGCCTCTGCCACCATGCAACCCATTCTAACATATCCCCCGCAAAGCAAATTCCGAGCAGCCATTGAGTCCGGCCGATGGCTGGGGCGCGCTTTGGTCCTGGCCGGTTTCGGCGCGGCCTGCTTCGAGCTGGGTGGCTGCATGCCGACCCAATCCCCCGCGCAACCGGAAACGATCGAGATGTTTGACGGCAAAACGCTGGCAGGCTGGAAGGGTGATCCGACGTACTGGTCCGTGCGTGATGGCGCACTCGTGGGGGAAGTGACTCCGGCGACGCTGCTGCAACACAATTCGTTTATCATTTGGCAGGGAGACATGCCGGCGGACTTTGAACTGACCGTGGCTTATCGCATTTCCAAGCTTGGAAACAGTGGTATCAATTACCGCAGTGAACAGGTTGAGGGGTCTCCCTACGCCCTGCGCGGCTATCAAGCCGACCTGGACGGGCGCAACAAGCATACCGGCAGCACTTATGAGGAGCGCCGCCGCACCATCATAGCGGCCCAGGGAGAAAGTGTGCAGTTACCAGAATTGCGGGATCCCGAGGCGCTGGAAGAATATACAAAGGGAAACAAATACAAGGCCCGAAAGGTGCTTGGGAAGCTGGGAACACGCGCGCAACTGCACGCCCACATCAAAGCGGATGACTGGAATGAATACCGCATCGTGGCCCGGGGAAACCACCTGCGCCACTTTGTCAACGGGGTGCTCATGAGTGAGGTGGTGGACGACGATCCCGTCCATCGCCGTTTTGACGGACTCCTTGGAGTGCAGGTTCACGTGGGCCCGCCCATGAAGGTGGAATACCGCAACTTCCGCCTGTCCGCGTTATAAAGATGAAAAGACGCGTATCCTGACGCCGACCTTTCGCAGGGCCGGGGCTTGCCCCTCAAGTCGCCCCCCATGCAGCCCCTCCGGACACCTTGTTCAAAGAGCAAGCTCCCGGCAGCACCGTCGACGGATGAGATAGGGGGCCGCAGGCGAGGCATCCGGACAGCACACGGTTGCCTGCGGCGACCCCCAGCCGGGCGGGAGGCTGAACACCCGTTGACCCGCCGGCGGGAGGCTTACCATCATTCAATTAGTCATCGTCCCTCTTCGGCCTGAACCTGCGGTTCGGGCGGATTTCCATGCGTGAGAGTTTGCCGTCTTCGTTATGGTCGAGTTCCTTCAGCGATTCAGGCGCGCCTTCGATTTCCTGTTCAGACAGCTCGCCATCCTGATCACCATCAAGCACCTTCATCAGCGGTGGCACATGGGGCTTGCGGGCTGACCTCCTGTTGTCCTCATCCTCCGCTTCAGCACCTTCTTCCCGAGGGCGACGCCGCGGCATGAGCTCGTCTTTGGTCAGCTTGCCATCCTGATTCTTATCAAGCCCCTTGAGCGACGCCGCGGACTCGTTGATCTCGTCTTCGGAAATCGAGCCGTCCCTGTCTTGATCGAGGGCCTCCACCAAAGGGGGGGCCGGTGGCGGCTCCTCGCCTCCCCGTCCACCTCCTCGGGGCGGGCCATGGGGTGGGCCATGGGGTGGCGGGCCGCCGGGACCTTGTCCGAATGCCATACCTGCGCTGAGGATGGCGGCGATGAGCGTGCACGTGCTTGTTTTCCGGATTGTTTGTTGAGTTGGTTTCATTGGATTGTGGTTTGGTTTACGTCCCCACTCAAAAGCAACAACGTTAAGCAATGATGTCTGGCTCACCCTTTTCCTGTTAAGATTGTGTAAAACACACGACATCAGCCGGCGCTGCCGTCATCGCGCCTCTTCACCCTCCAGATCGCCGCCAGAAAACTCCCGATCAGGCAATGATAGAGCGCGGAAATCGCACAGGGGGTCGCCGCCAACAAGGAAAAATGCTGCTTGGCCAGGGCGCTGCCCAAGCCGGAATTCTGCATCCCGACCTCAATGGACAGCGTGCGCCGGTCCCCCTCGGCGAGCCGTGCCAGCCAGCCCGCGCCATAACCCAGCAAAAACCCGAGCGCATGCAAGATAAAGACGGCAAGCAGCAAGCCCCCGAAGTGCGTCACGATATTCGCCTTGGTCGCCCCCACCACGCCGCCGACAATGAGCACAATCACCAGCATGGAAACCAGGGGCGAAACCTTTCGCAGCCCGTCCAGCTTGTGCCCCAACAATTGATTCAACGCCACGCCCCCGATCACCGGCAACAGGACAATCGTCACCATACTGCGGAACATCGCCCAGGCGTCGACATCAAGAATGGCACTCGCATACATCCTGGTTAGCAAAGGGGTGAGCAGGATCGCCGCCAAGGTCGAACACATCGTCATCAGCACACTAAGCGCGACATTCGCCCGCGCCAGATAACAGATCACATTCGACGCCGTGCCGCCCGGGCAACAACTCACCAGTATCAAACCCAGTTTCAACATCGGCGGAAGGTCAAATAGCGTCGCCACCAACCACCCCAACATCGGCATAATCAAGAATTGAGCCACCACCCCAAGGCCAACCACCCACGGCCGCAACAACACCGCCCTGAAATCCGCTACGCTCAAAGTAATCCCCATCCCCAGCATAATCACACCGAGCCCGAGATTGATCAGCTTGATCTCCGTGCCCGGAACCTTGTCCGTGATAAACCAGGTGAAATGCTCCGGAAAAAACCACGCCCAAACCGTGCCCAGCACCGTCCAAAGCCAAAACAGGTTACCCAGTTTCTGAAAAACCAACCGCATCAATCAACTTCCAGGAC
>JARFRT010000005.1 GCA_029287105.1 Akkermansiaceae bacterium
GGCCATCGAAGGCGTCATCACTTGCCGCATCATTGACCGCGATGCTGATGGTGGCCGCATCGGTCGCAAGGTGGTCGTCATTGACACCCGTGATGGTCACGGTCTGCGCAGTGTCCCAGTTGCCCTTGGTGAAGGTCAAGGTGGAAAGAGAAACCGTTGCCTCACCGGTGGCGGCGCTGCTGACATCCAACACCACATCCGTGTCCGGCTGCCAGTTCAAGGTCACGGTGAACGTGTCGATGCCGCCATTTTCAGCCACAGTGGTCGCCGTCTTGCTCAACTGGGCAAACTTGCGCTCGGACTCGAACTCCCAGGCATCGCCATGGCCGCTGAACACAAGGTCATCGGAGCTGGTGGCTAGGTTCACCACGAAGGGAAAGGTGCCGCTGGTGCTGCCGGGGGCCGCTGAAACGGTCACCACTTGCAGCGTCTGGTAATTGGCCGGGGTGAAGGTGAGTGTCGATGGGCTGACCGCACCGGCGGCGGGGTCGTCCACCGTCACATTGACGGTCACATTCGAAGTCGGCGGATAGCGAAAGCGGACCGAAAGCGTTTCCGAAGATCCCGGAGTCACCACACTGACGGTGGGAGCAGTAGGCAGCACCTGGAAGCCCGGCACGCGGGTGGTCAGGTGCGACATCTGCCAGGCGGTTTCGTAGCCGATCTTTTTGCCATACCAGCGCTGCCAGTCGGTGGTCGTATTGTCGGCCGGCTCATCTCCGACCGGGCAACGCCCGGTGTTGAGCGTCAAGAGGAAGGCTCCCATCGCGCGCTCCAGCTCATCGCTGATGTGCCAGAGATCCGAGGTCGGGTTGCGGTAGGCATGCACCAGAGTCGGATGCTCATGATGCATCTTCGACCACAGCAAGCGCATGGGAATGGTTTTGACGTCGTAGGTGGGCGCAACATCTCCTTCGAGAATCATGGTGTGCGCCACACCCAGGTCGGTGCCGTTGTAGTAGGTGCCCGCACCGGCATCTCTCACAAAACTGCCGTTATAAAAACGCTTGTCGATACCATAGCGCATGGTCTCCAACCCGGTGTTGCCGTGGTCCTGCATGGGGAAGCCGTAACTGCGATCATAGAGGTCGGGATCGACCAGATACTGCTTGTCCGCTTCAAAGAGGTCCGTGCCCCGGCTGAAGTGGAAATCGACCGCGATGGCCGTGCTGAATTTTTGCGAGGTCATGCCGCAGACGGCAAAAGCGTCATCGAGGCCAGCGATGATGCCATCCTCGGTGCTGGATCCCTTGTCACTATAGTCCAGGTGCCGCTTCTGTGCGTAGCGCATCTGGAAGGGGTTGTCGCTGGTGTAGGCTCCCAAATACTGAGTGGCTCCGGCTGCCGTCTGGGTCACACTCAGGGCGTGATCGGCGATGGCGTCGCCATCCGTCGGGAAGTTGTGATTCGAGGTTTTCGCACTGCGGTTGGTGAGCTTGCTGTAGATGGTCGCGGCGGCCAGGTAGGCTCCTTTGGGAGTCGGATGGCTGGTGTCGGTGTCCTGAATGTTCAAGCCCGGCGACCCCATCCCGTCCCAGGCCTTGCCGGCAGGTGCCACCGCCACCCCTGCGGAATCCCCCACCCGATGCACAATCTCATTGAACTGGGCCGCGGTAAAGCCGGAGCTGTTCTCCGGCCATTGGGCCAGCAGCACCAGTTGCGCCGTGCCCTGGGAAACTTCGCTCTGGTAGAGACTCACCGCCTCGGCATACATCCCGGGGAAGTTGGCCATCACGTAGGGATCCTCGACCAAAATGATGTAATCCCACGCCGTTGTTCCCGCCCCTCGCAGGTTGGTCATCCGGGCATCCTTGCCCTCTGGCCACATGAAGTATTGAGCCAAGCTGTAGCAGCGGTATTCAAAGCTCCATGAGTCTGCACCACCGCCGATCGCAGTGGTCTGCGTTTTGGTTCGATAGAGATTCTCAAAGACGAGATTGACCGTCTCGGAGATGGCCGGGTCCTTATCCAAAATACTATGCAGCTGGGTGGCGACCGCACTTGGATTGAAGGGTTTCTCGTGCACCACGCCAGACTCCCCGCTTTCGGAATAGGAATGGCTCGACCCGATGACCAGAATATCCAACGCCGCCTGACTCGTCATCAGCGAGGCGAGGAAAGAAACAACCAGAACGGCTGCGAATCGGAGGATTTGGGGGAACATGAT
>JARFRT010000016.1 GCA_029287105.1 Akkermansiaceae bacterium
TGCCTTCGACGACTACGGCCAGGACTTTTTCCTGCACACCTCCGGCCCTTCCGCCACCTGGATGATGCCCGGCTCGGTCAAGCCGCGCTATGGTGTCAGCATGCGCGCTCCCAACATCCTCACCAGCAACAACGTCCGCCCGACGTCCGGACTCGAAATCGTTTCCAGCCGCCACTTCCCCGACGACGTCCAGGGCGATTTGCTCATCAATAACAACATCGGATTCCTCGGCGCCAAACAACACCAACTGCTCGAGGACGGCACCGGCTTCACCACCAAATTCCGCCACGACTTGTTTAAATCCGAGGATAAAAACTTCCGTCCGGTCGACCTCGAGTTCGCCCCCGACGGCTCACTCTATGTCGCCGACTGGCATAACGTCCTCATCGGCCACATGCAGCACAACGCCCGCGACCCATACCGCGACCACGTTCACGGTCGGATCTATCGCATCACCTACCCGGCACGCCCGCTGGTCAAGCCCGCGAAAATCCACGGCGCCAGCGTCGCCGAGCTGCTCGAAAACCTGAAACTCCCCGAATACCGGACCCGCTACCGGACCCGCCGCGAACTGCGCGGACGCCCGGCCAGCGACGTCCTGCCCGCCACCAAGGCATGGGCCGCCAAACAATCCGACGAACACCACAAGCTCGAAGCACTCTGGGTGAGCTGGGGCCACGATCAGGTCGATGAAGGCCTGCTCAAGGAGCTGCTGAAGTCAGCCGACCACCGCATCCGCTCCGCCGCCGTGCGCGTGCTGCGCTTCAATGGTCACCGCATCGCCGACCAAGCGTCCCACCTGATGGCCGCCGCGAACGACGACCACGGCCGGGTCCGGCTGGAGGCCATCACCGCGGCCTCATGGATCGGCAAGGAAAAGGGACTCCCGATCGTGGAAGCCGCCGGCAAAAAGCCCGTTGATAAGTTCATCAAACAAGCGCACCAGTTCGCCCTCGCCCACCTCAAGGGAGAGGCCACCAAATCCGAGCCGAAGCACACCGTCAAAACCCACCTCAAGGGCAGTGCGAAAAAACTGTTCGTCCAGGGTGCCGAGATCTACGCCCGCGATGGCCACTGCGCCACCTGCCACCAGCCAAATGGCAAAGGTCTCCCCGCCTCCGGCTTTCCACCCCTCGCCCAAACCAAATGGGCCACCCAGAGCGAGGACCGACTGATCAAACTCACCCTCAACGGCCTGCATGGACCAATCACCGTTCTCGGCAAAAAATTCCCCGGCCAGGTTCCCATGACCCCCTTCGGCGGCATGCTCAACGACAATGAAATTGCCGCCGTGCTCACCTACGTCCGCAACTCGTTCGGCAACAAGGCCTCGGTCATCACACCGGACAAAGTCAAAGCCGTCCGCGCCGCCACCAAGGACAAACAAGGGTTCTACTCCCCCGAGGAACTGCTCAAGGCCCACCCGCATCAGTAACTTTCCGCCACTTCCACGTATTCCGTGGTTTCCAAATCCCCCTATCAAGGGTAAGACACCCGCATGTGGAAAGGACGTTTTGCCAAAGCTACCGCCGATCTTGTGCAACAGTACGGAGAATCCATCTCCTATGACTGGCGCTTGTACAAACACGACATCGCAGGATCCATCGCCCACGCCCGCGCCCAGGTGAAAGCCGGACTGCTCACCGACGCGGAGTTTGCCGCCATCGAAACCGGCCTGCGCGCAATCGAACAGGAAATCGACGCCGGTGCCTTCGACTTCTCCATCGAACTCGAGGACATCCACATGAATATCGAGTCGGCGCTGACCGACCGGATCGGCGCACCCGGCGCCAAGCTCCACACCGCCCGCTCACGCAACGACCAGGTCGCCACCGACACACGCCTGTATTGTCGGGAGGAAATCGACACCCTGACCGCACACCTCACCGAGTTGCAGGGGGCGCTGCTCCAGCAGGCGGACCAACATGCCGCCGCTGTCATCCCCGGCTACACCCACCTCCAGCGCGGCCAACCGGTCACCGTCGGTCACCACCTGCTCGCCTACGTCGAAATGATCGACCGCGACAAGTCGCGGCTCGCCGACTGCCGGCAACGGGTCAACGTCTCCCCGCTCGGATCCGGCGCGCTCGCCGGCTCGACCATCAACCTCGACCGCCAGCAAATCGCTGACGAGCTCGGCTTTAACC
Organism: Akkermansiaceae bacterium; assembly: GCA_029287105.1. Taxonomy (GTDB): domain Bacteria; phylum Verrucomicrobiota; class Verrucomicrobiia; order Verrucomicrobiales; family Akkermansiaceae; genus Oceaniferula. The sequence goes on from JARFRT010000016.1 coordinate 2,148, forward strand.
GGGTCACCACCAACTCGATGGATGCCATCTCCGACCGCGACTACATCGCCGAACTCCTGTTCGATATCGCCCTCGTCGGCACCCATCTGTCGCGCCTCTCCGAGGATCTCATCCTCTGGTGCAGCTCCGAGTTTGGCTTCGCCACCCTCTCCGACGCCCACACCACCGGCTCGTCGCTGATGCCCCAGAAAAAAAACCCGGACGTGTGTGAACTCACCCGTGGCAAGACCGGCCGACTCTACGGCAACCTGATCGCCCTGCTCACCGCCGCCAAGGGACTGCCGCTCACCTACAACCGCGACCTGCAGGAGGACAAGGAGCCCCTGTTCGATTCCATCGACACCCTCAAACTCGCCCTCAAGGTGAATACCGAGATGATTGCCGACATGGCCATCAACGTCGACACCTGCCTCGCCGCCGCCTCCGACCCGCTTCTGTTAGCCACCGACCTCGCCGACTACCTGGTCAAAAACGGCGTTCCATTCCGTCAGGCGCACGAACTCGTCGGCCAGGCTGTCGCCGTCAGCGTGCAAACCAACACCCCGCTCGACCAACTCGACCTGACCCAGGTATCCGAACACTACGGAGCCGACGCCAAGGACGTGTTCGACCTCCAGACCGCTCTCGCCGCCCGCACCAACCCGGGCGCACCAAGCGTCGGGAACGTGCGCGCTGAAGTCGCACGCTGGAAAAAAAGTCTCTAATTTTTCGCGTGCGATCCGATGGATTCACGCCTAGAGTCGGCGTGTTATGAAAACTTGTTCCCCCATCATCACCGCCGCCGCCCTCGCCCTTGCCGCCCTTGCCACAGCTCCCAACCTGGTGGCCCACTGCCAGGTCCCCTGTGGAATCTATTCAGACGACACCGTCATCATCGACCTGCAAACCCACCAGGAGACCATCAGCAAAGCCATGCAGCAAATCACCGAGCTGTCGAAAAAGCCCGGCGAAAATGCCAACCAACTCACCCGCTGGGTTGTCAACAAGGAAGAGCACGCCACCAAGATCCAACAGACCATGACCCAGTACTTCCTCGCCCAACGCGTCAAACTCGCTGAAGCCGATACCGATAACCAGGCGTACTTGAAAAAAATCACCCTGATCCATCAGATCATCGTGCATGCCATGAAGTGCAAACAAAGCACCGACCTCGGCGACGCCGCCAAGCTTCACCAGGCGATCGATCTGTTTGCCAAGGCCTATCAGGCCAAGTAGACCTATCCGAGCCCAGGGCAAGTCCGCCGCTGTGGACGCCACCCCGGGATAGGCATGGCGCCTGAGCGCAGGCTGACGGTCTGCTTCATGGAATCCGCGACAAACCGGCACCACAACCGGTCACCCGTTGACCGTGCTGCAGATCTCGCAGGTCATGCCATCACACCCGCGCGCCGAACAATACTCGCGACCGTAGAAAATAATCTGCAGGTGCAGCTTGTTCCATTTCTCCCGCGGAAACAGGCGCTTCAGATAGCGCTCGGTCTCCACCACATTCTTCCCCGGACTCAGCCGCCAGCGCTTCGCCAGCCGGTGGATATGCGTGTCGACCGGAAATGCCGGCACGCCAAAGGCCTGCGCCATCACCACCGACGCCGTCTTGTGCCCGACCCCGGGCAACTCCTCCAAGGCCTCGAAATCAGCCGGGACCTCGCCGCCATGCCGGTCAATCAGGAGCTGCGACAGGTCGGAAATCGCCTGCGACTTGCGCGGCGACAAGCCACAGGGCCGGATGATCGCCTTGATCGCCTCCACCGGCACCCGCACCATCGCCTCCGGCGTCGACGCCAACGCAAACAACGCCGGCGTCACTTGGTTCACCCGCACATCCGTGCACTGGGCCGATAACAATACCGCCACCAACAAGGTGTAAGCATCGGTATGGTCCAACGGAATCGGCGTCTCAGGATAAAGTTCCTCAAGACGCGTCACAATGAATTCCACTCGCTCTGGTTTGGTCACCCCCGATACCTACCCCATCCACCGCACAATAATGAACCCAAAAATTCGCGGCATCAGACAAATCTGCCTCACCGAACTCGGAATCACTGCCCGTAGGCCCGTTTAAAGTGCCCCGTTTTTCTTGATGTCCCTGCTGACCAAATGGCTGCCGAGCTTGTGCTTGCAGCCGATATACATTTTGTTGCAATGAGGGTAACGCGTGCGCCCCTTCAGCATCCGCGCACTACGCTCGTATGAACCCCACTGAATCACGGTGATTTCCGTGGTGCGGGTTCCCCAGGCGCGCATGGAGCGCAGTGAAGGCTTGAAGATGTCAATCGTGTTGGTTCCGACCAGGGCTGAGCCGTAATCATCAACCACATAGATGTGAGGCTGTCCCTTCACGCGGAATTTTGTTCCCAAAGGATAGACTGACCAGTCGGCCGCAGCACTGCGGACGCTTCCGTATTTCAAAATACCACCACTGGCATTCATCCGCCCAGGGGCACCCACCTCATTCTCCATGTGCGAGTAGGCTGTCGTACGGACATAACGGGTGCGATCGGAATGACTCTTGTAAGTCGGCATGCCGTGTTTGTCCTTGGGCATGCTTTTCGCCTTGGCTATGGTGCGCGATGAGGCAGTGCCAGGCAGCGGCGAACGCGAGGATGCGGACGAACCGCCGCTTTTGACAATGTCCGCGGACCGGGATTTGCTCAGCGTCGGTGCGCCACCAGTCAAGCTGGATGAACAACTGCTCAGTGAAGCAAAAGTGAGGCATCCGAGGGCGATGAGAAGAGGTTGAATAATCATGAATTGCTTGGGATTAGAGGGTGCGGGATTGCGGGGTTTGGGAAATGATCAACTTGTTGGGTGATCTTGTTAATTGGGGATGATGTGGTTCGGATGCAGTTCGTCGCTCATGTCCCATGGTTGGCAGCGCAGGAAATCGACCGGAAATACAAGACCGGAAATACTCATGAATTGCTGATCATCAGCTCATTTGAGGCAGTTCCGGTTGCCCTTTCTACTACGCCTATGAAAGAATGGCAATATTTTTTCGTATACACGCGTTTACCTGCGCGCGGAACCCGCACCCACCCGACCCGACGTAAGTCATTGAAAACGAGCAGTTAGCATTGATTATTCGTGACTCAGGCACGTCACCAGCGGCCCGGACCCGCCGGCTTCGTCGATCCCGACTTTTTTTGTCACCGCACCCTCTTGCCCCCCGGATTCCGTCCGGATGACCCGTTTATCGGCGGAATATTTCCGGAATGAAGGAGGCATCCGAGGCTTCATCAATGGCCAGTTGGATCTGTGCCTGGATCACGGCAGGTGAAATCGGCGGTAAATAACCGTCAAGGCAGCTGGTCAGCGCCTCTTCCGCGCTGATTCCGCCGGTAATCATCCGGCGCCGGGTCTTCACGGCGATCGCCTCCGCCGCACCGGGCGTTAACAACTCCGGCATCTTTCTCGCCTGACGCGACTTCTTCGGCAAATCGACTCCCCGCGCCTTGCACAAGGCACGCAACAATGTCCATGCCTCCTTGGCATCGGAGCAGGGAAACAACGGGATTTTCACATCAATCCGTCCCGGACGTTTCAGGTCGACTTCAATCAGATCAGGCCGACTCGAGGCAAGCACCCAGATGATTTTCCCCCGGTTGCGGGTGTCGGACATCTCCTTGGCCATCATCGAGTAAACGCGGCTCGACACACCGGAGTCGCCGGAACCCGACGCGCGCCGGCCGAGCGCCTGGTCCGCCTCGTCGATAAATACAATGCAGCGGCCCAATGCGTGTAACAGCGAGAAGATCTTCTCCAGGTTCTCCTCGGTGCTGCCGACCCAGCGGTCGCGGAAATTCTTCAGCGTCACCACCGGCACCCCGGCCTCCCCGGCGAGACATTCCACCAGATAGGTTTTGCCCGTGCCAACCGGTCCGCAGAACAAGTAACCCATCGGCATCGCCTCGAGGTCATCCTTTTTCCACAAGGCGATATCCTGCAGTAGCCATGATTTCACTCCGTCCAGACCGATCACGCCCGCGAAGTCCCGGTCGGGCTCGATAAAGTCGATCAGCCCGCCGCAATCGCGCTCGACCAGGGCCCGCTTCAAGTCCGACAGATCGGATTCGACCAGGGGCAACTTGGCATGTTCCCGCCGCAGGAGGAGGATTTCCACCGAACTCAGGGTCGATCCTGTTAGTCGGCCTGCCGGCTTTGAATAATCGTTACGGAAATTCTCCAGCGCGGTCGGACAGCGCAGCGAGAGCATCTCCAGGGCGGTGGTCATTTCCTCCACCGACGGCAGCGGCACCTCGACCTCCAACACCCGCGGGCTCCGCGCCACCAGCGGGTGCAGGCCATTTAAATTCTCCGAGATCAGGAAGGCCGCCTGCCCGTGCTCCTGGAGACGCATGTCCGCCGCCCAGCTACGGAGGATGGATGCCATGGCATTCAGATCATGGTTGTGCGCGTTGGGCAGCGCCGGGCAGATCAGGTGTGCCTGCCGGATCACCACCGCCACCTTCGGACTTGCCGCCCCGACCGCTTGCAGGTTTTTACAGTACTTTAAATAGTGGGTCAGCATCCGCACCGCAGGCAAGGGGGCGTCGGGTAGGTCGAGCCCTTCCTTGATCGTCGGCCACTGCGAAAAAACCTTGCCGCCACGTTCGATCCGCAGTCCCTGCCCGGGGTCATAACTCAGCACCACATCAAACCGGGGCAGCAGCGACTCCATGATAAACTCCGGCAACCCGCCCAAGACCACCTCGCTTTTCGACGGCACCAACAGCCGGTCATTCACGTTCCCATGCAGCACAAAACACCCTGCCGCACCACTTTCATAACTGCTGACAATCTCCGAAGCCCACCGTGGCATGTTTGGAATTTTCATACGCGGAGGAATCTAATGGGAATGCGTCCATGACGCCAGCCATAAACCACCGTGATGATTCAGGATACGAAAAATCATTGCCAAACGATATTTCGGGTTGTGCCAAACTCGGGATGTGACAGGTTAGTCATCGATCGACCCCAGTTTGACTCCTCCCATCCTATGCAAAAAAAAATCATCATCATCGGTGCCGGCCCCGGAGGGCTCACCAGTGGCATGATCCTCGCCCACCGGGGATACGATGTTACCATCCTTGAGAAAGCCTCTGTTGTCGGCGGGCGAAATGCCCCCATCTATGCTGGCGACTACACCTTCGATACCGGCCCGACCTTTCTCCACCAGAAATTCACCCTCGATGAAATCTTCGCAGAGACGGGAAGAAAGCCGGAGGACTATATGGATTTTGTCAAGCTCGACCCGATGACCACGCTCACCTGGGGCGACGTTTCCTTGGAAACCAGCTGCAACCAGGAAACGATGATGCGCAATATTGAACAATCTTTTCCCGGGGAATCGGAGAACTACCGCCGGTTCATGAGCGATCACAGTGAGAAACTGCGCACTATTTTCCCCTGCCTGCTCAGTTCCTACCACAAACTGAGCAACTACTTGCAACCGCACATGCTCAAGGCGCTGCCATACGTCGCGACCACCAAATCGGTCATGGA
>JARFRT010000033.1 GCA_029287105.1 Akkermansiaceae bacterium
GCCCCGCACATCCACGATGAAAAAGATCAGAACCCATCTCACTTGCCTGCTGATGGCCACTGTCGTAGGCACCCTGGCTCCGCACGGCAGGGGTGACGACCTCGATGCCCGCTTTCAGCAGCCGACGGAAGAAACCCAACCCTGGTGCTACTGGTACTGGCTCGGCGGCGACATCACCGCCGAGGGAATCACCAAGGATCTCGAATCCATGGCCGAGGTGGGTATCAAGCGCGCCTTCGTCGCCAGCATCGGTGGCGGCCGCAAGAGCCAGGGCGCCAACATCGCGGTGCTCTCGGACGCGTGGAAGGAGATGCTCCGCCATGCCCTGCGCGAAGCTGCCCGCCTCGACATCGAGATCCAGATGTTCAACAGCCCGGGCTGGAGCATGTCCGGTGGCCCGTGGATCAAGCCTGAACAATCGATGCGCAGCGTGATCTGGACGGAAACCGAGGCCGAAGGCGGACCGTTCTCGGCCGTCGTCCGCGCCACTGCCAATTTCCCGGTGCAGGACATCGCGGTGCTGGCGGTGCCACGCAAGCGAGCGCCATCGATTCCCGGAGAAGAGGTCGACCAGGGGTATACCTTCACGGCCGCCAGCCCGTTCACCGCCCGCTCGATCTCGCTGACGGTCACCCGCAAGTATGACTTCGCCGGCACGCTGGAAGCCGTCCTGCCCGATGGCAGTACCAAAACCCTGCTCACCATCGAGCGGCCCGAAAACAGCCGCCACCACCTCGATGCCATGCATACCGGACCCGAAGTGTTCGGTTTCGAGGAAACCACCGCCACAAGCTTCCGCCTCAGGCTCGACGGCAAAAGCAAAGGGCTGACCGGCGTAGAACTGCACACGATGCCGATGGTTTCCCAGTACCTGGAAAAACAACTGGCGAGGCTGCACTCACGGGAATTTCCAATCTGGAAACAGTACGTCCTGCCCAAGTCCCACCAGCCTGGCGACCCGTCGCTGGTGATCCAGCCCGATGAAATCATTCGCATCAAGCAAACGGTCGATGCCGATGGCCGCCTGACCTGCACACTGCCGGAAGGTCAGTGGACCGTACTCTACTTCGGTATGACCAGCACGGGTAAAACAAACATTCCCGCGCCCCCGGAAGCCACCGGGCTGGAGTGCGACAAGCTGAACAAGGCCGCAGTACGCCACCACCTCAACAGCATGTTCAAGCCGCTCTTTGCCGGGATGTCGCCAACCGAGCGCGGAGCCCTTAAAGGGCTCACCGCCGACAGCTACGAGGCCTCGGCGCAGAACTGGACCGACGACTTCGACAAAATCCTGGAAAAGCGCCATGGCTACGACCCAATCCCGTTCCTGCCCACCTTCACTGGCCGCATGGTCAAGAGCGCCGAAGCCTCCGACCGCTTCCTCTGGGACCTGCGCCGCACGGTGGCCGACCTGATTGCCGAGAACTATGTCGGCACCCTGGCTGAAGTCGGCGACGAATGGGGCCTCGACATCTGGCTCGAAAACTACGGCAGCTGGGGGTATCCCGGCGAGTTTCTCTACTACGGCAAGCACAGCGATTTGATTGGCGGCGAGTTCTGGATGGGGCGCGACCGCGGGCCGAACCAGTGCCGCGCGGCAAGCTCCGCCGCCCACGTCTACGGCAAACCCCGCGTCTTCGCCGAATCCTTCACCTCCTTCAGAAAACCCTTCCACCATCCCTACCTCCTGAAGCGACGCGGCGATGAGCACATGACCTACGGAGTGAATCACACCGTGCTGCACGTGGTGGTCCACCAGCCACGCGAAGGCACGCCCGGCAAGAACCCGTGGTACGGGGTCTCCTTCCACCGCAACAACCCATGGTTCATGTCGGCGCGCAACTGGGTGCGCTACCTGCAACGCATGCACACGATGCTGCAGGCAGGACAGGCGGCGGCCGACGTCGCGGTCTACATCGGCGACTTCACACCGCAATCAACCGGACCGAAAAACCCGGTGCCGTGGGGCTATGACTTCGACTACATCAACTCCGACATCATCCTCAACCACCTCGACTACAAGGACGCAAAATGGGTGATCAACCGGCCCGGAACGTCCAGCTACCGCGCCATCGTTCTGCCCGAAACAGGCTACCTCCGGCCGCAGGTTGCCGCCCGCATCAGGGAGCTGAGGCAACGCGGCGGCACCATCCTCGATGCGGTGCCCGTCACCGATGAGCAACTGGTTGCGGCAGGCATCCGGCCCGTGGTTTCCCATGCCAACCAGGATTGCCGCTGGAAAATGCGGGAACTCGACGACGGCGCGATTTTCCTGTTCTGCAACTTTGAAAAAACCGGCAGCTTCGAAGCCACGCTCAGGCACGAAGGGATGGCTCCCGAACTATTCAACCCCGTCACAGGCGAGATCGACAGGCTGGCGACCTATCAGCCGGTCGATGGCGGCACGCGCATCCGCTTCCAGGTCAACGACCTCGCCGACAGCCGCTTCATCGTCTTCCGCCGCAAAACATCGGGGCCATCAGTCATCGGGATCAACGGCCCGGTTGACCTCAGTTTCGACGACCAAAACCAGTTGGTGGCCGACACCGGGGTGGCCGGCACCTACACCGCGTCCCTCAGTGACGGCCGCACGCGCGCGGTGACCGTGGCCATCGGCTCGGCCGGAGTCGACCTCAAGCCGGTCGGCAAGCCCGATGCCATGGGACACCGGAACTACAGCACCAGTTTCGCGCGTCCGCAGGGCATCCCCGATGGCGCCCGCATCCGACTCGATCTTGGCCAGGTAAGCATCATGGCCGGCGGAACCCTCAACGGCCAGCCACTGGAAACCCGCTGGATGCCGCCATTTTCCTGGGATGTAACCGACATCCTCAAAGCCGGCACCAACGAGTTGAGGATCAAGTCCACGGCACTGAACCGCAACAACCCGGGAGAGATCAAGGGGCCAGCCGTCCTGAAATGGGATACCCAGCAGTGGAAGTGACCGCAGGGGCCGCGGCATTACCACGACATTTGTAGGAACATGAGGTTCCGATGGGAAACCTTGCAATCCACTTGCAGATCGAGGAGTCGCAACCAATCCTGACATGAATCGCCTGTTGCCGCTTATTCCCTTTTCCTCTTGTGTGAGCACGGCTCACTCGCCACGGTTCACTTATCCCGCCCGCCTGTTACCCCTTCTCAACGACGCCCCATCCCAGAAACAACCTCAGCCATCCATGATTTTAAAACACTCCAGATATCGGAACATACCGATGCACCGAACTTTGGCTCACGCCTTTTTAGGCTGCGCATGTCTTTTTTTGACTTTACCGGTTAGTGCACACATCCACACGCAGGTGACCACCGGCGACCCGAGTCCGCCCGAAAACCTGCATATCTATTTGCTGATCGGCCAGTCGAATATGTCCGGCCGCGCCGCGGTGCCGGAAAGCGCTGCGGGCGTGATCGACCGCTGCTTCCTGCTCAACGACAAAAACCAGTGGGAGCCGGCGAAGAACCCGCTCAACCGCTACTCAACGATCGGCAAGGGCGGCAATGCGCAGAGGCTCGGACCTGGCTACGGCTTCGCCCTCAAGATGCTCGAGGAAAACAAGAACCTCACCATCGGCCTGATCGTCAACGCACGCGGCGGATCGAAGATCCAGCAGTGGCTTGGAGAAAAACCCACCCATTACTGGGGTGCACGCAAACGCACCAGGATCGCAAGCCAGTCCGGCACGCTCAAGGGCGTCCTCTGGCACCAGGGCGAGAGCAACAGCGATGCCCCCGACGACTACCTCAACAGCCTCAAAACCCTGATCTCTAACATACGATCCGACTTCGGCAACACGAACCTGCCCTTCGTTGCCGGCCAAATCCACAACAGCCCGGCCATCAACGAACAAATCGCCAAGCTCCCTGACGCGATTCACCGCACTGCCTTTGTCAGCTCCAAGGGGCTGACCACCACCGACCGCTGGCACTTCGATACCAAGAGCCAGTTGCTGCTGGGCGCGCGCTATGCCGAGCAGATGATCGCGCTGCAGAAAAAGGCCAAGGACGCCAATGACGACCAGCCCCAACCGCCGGCCGACATCAAGTTCATCGACACACACGTGCACGCGATGGCGGTGAAAGACGGCGGACTCGATGCCGTCGCCCAATGGATGGCCGAACGCAACATCGACCGCTGCATCGTCAGCCCGCTCAACCACAAGGGTTCACGCGCATGGACCGAAGAAGAACGTACAAAAATGCTCGCGCACTATGCCAAGTACAAAGGCAAGATTGATCGCATGTGCATCATCGATCCCGACGAGGTCAAAACCGTTGCCGAGGCGGTCGTGATCCTCAAGCGCGAGATCAAGGAGGGCGCGATTGCATTCGGCGAGCATTACGGCAAGGGTCTGGTCTTCGACGACCCCCAGAACCTGCGCCTCTACGAAGCCTGCGAAAAAGTCGGCCTGCCGGTCATGTTCCACATCGACCAGAACAAGAACATGGTTGAGAAGGGCATGAAGCGCGTGGATCGGGTCCTTGAAATGTACCCCAAGTGCAAGGTCATTGCCCATGCCTACTGGTGGCGGCAATTAAAAGAAGGCGACCGCCAACTCCAGGAACACCCGAACCTCTATGCCGACCTGTCCGGCCACGTCGTCGTCACCGTGCTCAACCGCGACCGCAAGTTTGCCCGTGAGTTCTGCATCCGTAACCAGGACAAGCTGCTGTTTGGCACCGACGAGGGCTGGTGGTCCTTTGGCAAAAAACAAAAGCAGATGAACCAGCACTACACGTTTTTCGAAGAACTCGACCTACCCGATGCGGTCCGTTACAAAATCTACCGCGGCAACGCGGAGAAGCTGTTCGGGTGGGGTAAAAACGAAAAAAAATAAGACGTATCAAGCCATTACAAGCGCGCAGAGCTTGATGGCGCCGGCAATGCTTTCTTGATTCTTGCGAAATGGCCACCTGGATCGGCTCAATCATGAGCGCTGCCACAATAATTAAGTGGTAATTATTTGCCGAAAGATTACCAGTGACGGTCGAGTATACCTCTACGCTCGCTCGCCTGTTCACCCCGGCGGCCCGCTCACTCGATTACGTGTCGTGTTTCGTGTTTAGAAGACGCATTCGCGATGAGAATCACCGCAAATCAACAACAACCAATAAATCAAATGATGAGAAAACAGACAATGACAGGCATCTGCGTTTTGCTGCTCGCTACAGCGATCGGAATCCCGGATGTATGGGCAAGAAAGAAAAAGAGTGCCCCTAAGGTGGAGCTCACCCAGGCGGGCAAAAAACTGGAGAAACAGTATGCCCAGCAGCTTGAGACACTCAAGGCCGGACTTACCAAGGCGGTGCCCGCTGTCAACCAGCAGAAGAAAAATGCTGTCGTGAAGGCACGGGAGGCGGAGGCCACTGCCAAGCAAGCCCTCGGGCAGGCCCAGAAGAACATGGGCGAGATCAAGAGGGGCTATGCGCTTGTGGGTCACGCCAAGGGCAAATGGATCGGCACTGCCGACAAGGGCATCAAGGCGACCAAGGAAAAGCTGAAAAAGGCAAAATCCTCAGCCGAGCGCGAGGCCGCCAAGAAGGAACTCGCCAAATGGGAAAAGAACCGTGCAGACGGAGTAGCCGCGCTCAAGGAGCGCCAGGCAGACCTCGACAAGGCGTTGAAAAACAAGGGCCAGTATGAAAAAACACTGAAGCAAGCCCAGGAAGCACTCACCAAGGCCAAAGCCGGGACCTTGCAGGCGGTCAGGAACCTCGGCCTCGACTCGACCCTGACGAGCGACCAACTGGATGCCAAACTGGCAAAGTACGTCGTCATGACGGAAGCCACACCAAGCGGCCTGGCTGCCTTTGCTCAGCAGGGTGATGCGCAGCAGAAACTGATCGACAAGATGCTCTCCTCCGATGACTTACTCGTGCAAATGGCTCGCGCTGACGGGGCTAAGAACGGCAAGTAC
>JARFRT010000154.1 GCA_029287105.1 Akkermansiaceae bacterium
GGCCATGTTTTGCCCGTAGCGGCTGGCGTGGGGTTCACCCTGGTCCTTGTGCCCCTGCCACCAGACGTAACCGGCGATCTCGAAGCCCTGCGCGGCGTAGTCGGGGAACCGGGTGGCGAAGTTGTCGAGCACATCGACCACATTGTCCACCGTCCCGCTGCCCTCCGCTGCCCAGTCGGCCTCGTCTAGAAGACTATCGTCGTAGTGCTTGCCTGCATACGATGCGATCTGATCCGGAGTGGTGCCGGTTTCCCAGCGTTCCGGTGAGTCCCCGTAGCCGGCATAAGTCCATTTCTTGGTGCCGTCGCTCCAAGTGAACTGAGGGGTGCCTGGAGGGCAGTAGTCCCAGCCGAGACTGCGGTTGCCGATGGACGACTTAAGCAGGATCACCGGTTCGTCGTGGTGTTCCCCCACGATATGGCCGAAGCCGAGTTCCGGTCCCAGACGGTCGGAGGAAGATCCGCATCCCGCGCTCAGCCATTTTTTGGCGGTCGCGGAGATGACGCCTTCGTACCAAACGTCTTTACGCACGGTCCAGGCGCCGGCGTTATCGACGAAGTTGGGGAATTTTTTGTCATCCCGGGTGATTCCGACCAATGACCCGGGGTTGCCATTGAGTGGCTCGTTGACGTAGCCGATGCCCACCATGTTGGATTGCCCGGACATGATGTAGATTTTTACCGGTTTGTTAGTGACTCCGGTGTCAGTGGGATTTGGATCGGGCAATGGGTAGGTAAAACCCGGATCGTCGTTCACATCGGTGGGGTCGGTGAAGGTGGCCATGACCTCATACCAGTCACCCGCAGTGTCACCGTCGGTGTCCGGATCGGTAGGATCGGTTCCGGTATTCGTCGCACTCACGTAAGTTCCGGTTCCCGTTTCCACCCCGTCTGGGAGGGCGTCGGAATCGCTGTCGGTATTGGTTGGGTCGGTGCCGGTGTCGGAAGCACTGACAAAAGTGCCGGAGTTCGATTCCACTCCATCGCTCAACCCGTCGCCGTCAGTGTCGGGATTGGTCGGGTCGGTGACGGGACGTGCGCCAGCTCCGGCGACCTCATCGCCGTCATTCAGGGTGTCGTCATCGGAGTCGGCCACATTGGGATTGGTTCCAAGTTGATATTCCTCGAGATTAGTCAAACCATCACTCTCGGCATCGACCGTGGGATCCAGTGATGTGTTAGAAGGGGGCGTGGTGTGGGCGAGCTCGAAGCTGTCCGGCATGCCGTCGCCATCGGTGTCGTCCACGATGAAGGTGAAGGTAGTGCTTTCAACCAGAGTGCCGGAAGCGCTGCCTTCGAGATAGGAGTCGACCCGCCAGTAGTAGGTGCCTGCGACCGGCGCATTTACGACGATTGAGGTCACATTTTGTCCCGCTACCACCACCTTGTTGAAGTCAGTGTTAGGGTCGGTGCCAAACCACACGTCCACCCACACATCGGAGCCCACGTTGGCGGGTAGGTTGGTCCAGCCCAGCGCGACATTGCCGCTGGGAACGATTTGGCCGTCATAGGGGGCGGGAGCCAGCGGATCGTCCATGTCGAGGTGGAAGATGAGGTCACCGTTCTGGGCGTTGACGGTGTTGTCACCAATGCCACTGCCCACACCTGTGTCGTAGAACGTGCCGCCGGGGAAGACGTTGTCGGTTCGGTTCAGGTAAGGGATTCCGGTCTGCCAGCCTGAGGTGGTGGAGGTCATTCCGACATCAACGCCATACAAGGTGTTGGGCGCCAGGTAGACCGGGGTGTCGAGCGTCCAGGTCATGTACTCGCCGCCGTTCCAGGTGAATGTCTGGGTGGCGGACTCGTTGTGAATCTCGGTGAATGTTGCCGCTGACACGGTGCCGACGCGGATCTTGTAGATTTTTGTCGGCTCGGCTTTCTGGTTTTCGGTCACCTGGTAGGTGACGGCCTTGAGCATCACGCCGGTGTCACCGGTCGAGAACGTCTGCCCCTTCGGTTTGCCGGCCGCGCTGTTCTCGGCGAACCATTTAACCGTGCTGGTGACCGCGCCGTAGTTCGCGATGTCCTTGCTGTCGATCACAGGTGCCGTTGGGCTGGCCGACGGCGTTGCCGCCCTGGTTGGGGTTGGCGTGAGGAGGAACGGTATGGACAGGAAAGCGGCGAGACACTTGAAGTTTTTCATGTGGGGTATTTTTTTTACAGGGTGGTGGTCGATTCCAATGGTGGTCGACTGAGGTTTAGCCTCCCCTCGAGGTATCAGCTTTGTTGCGGATTGGGTTGCGTCGGGTCGAATGTGAAATTCGACCCATAATCAACAACCGTCCTTCCTTATACGATCCAAATGGGGCATGTCGATTAAGATAGTATCGAAACTCCATACGTACGTATGAAATTTTTTGCCTTAAATGGGCAGGCACGGCCTGGGCCGTTGTGGCCATGACGCGTTATTTTCCCAAGCGGCGTCACGCAAACGGGTTCCATGCTGGTTCAACTCCCGGAGGTGATGGCACCTTTGATCCCGTTTGTTGCTGATCTCATCAGTGTGTTCTTACCCTTCCGAATCTATTTCTTCCCCGGACGCTTGTTGTTTTTCCTTTTCCCCTTGCCCCTGCCCGGGCCGGCCTCGGTCGGGCCTTTGCTGTGATCGCTCCACTCCCTGTTGCTATGGGGCGTTGCTTCCGTGGCCACTGGTTTGCGGGATTTGGCGGGGGCCTGCAGGACTTCGGCAGCCATGCGGTGCCATTGCCTGACCATCGTTTTCAGGCGTTCCGGATCCTGTGACGCGAGGTTATTGAGCTCGGTGCGGTCGTTGGCCATGTTGTAGAGCTCCCAGGGTTGGCTTTTGAAACTCACCAGTTTCCAGTCGCCGACGCGCAGTCCGCGGTCGGAGCCAAACAGGAAGTGGATCGGCGGTCGTTTGACCAGACTTCCGCCCGCGAAGACGGGGGCGAGTGAGACGCCGGACACCGGGTTGAGCTCACGGCCCGGCCATTGCTTGGGGACAGGCGCGTTACAGATCTCGGCGAGGGTGGGCAGGACGTCGATGATGTGGGCGGGGTCGTGGACGATGGCTCCGGGTTTGGTTTTCAACCCGGCAGGCCAGTGCACGATCGCCGGCGTGCTGACGCCGCCTTCAAACTGGTTTTGTTTGTAGTAACGAAACGGGCTGTTGCGCATCCACGCCCAGCCGGTGCTGTCGGACCAGCTGATGTTAGGGTTGTAGGGCATCTCGTCGATTTTGCGTCTGCCCCGTGCACGGTCGTAGGGGCAGGCGCCGTTGTCGGAGACAAACAGGATCATGGTATTGTCCAGCTCCCCGGCTTTTTCCAGGTTGGCAACCAGCCGGCCCAGCTCCTGGTCGACGCGGTCGATCATGCCGGCCAGCGCCATCATGCGTTTTTCCTCGAACGTTTTCCAGTCGGGACTGAGTTCGTCCCAGGCGCGGATGTGGTCGGGGCGGGGGGATGCGGTGAGCTCCTTGCCGAAGAGTCCGAGGTCGCGTTGTTTTTTCAGGCGGGCATCGCGGATTTTGTCCCATCCTTGTTGATAGCGGCCTTGGTATTTCTCGTAGTCCTTTTTCAGCGGTTGCAGCGGGGCGTGGGGGGCGTTGAACGCGATGTAGAGGTACCAGGGATTTTCGGTTTTCCGGGCTTCCCCGAGGAAGTTGATGGCGTGGTCGACGTTGGCGATGGTGGTGTAGAAGCCGTCCTTGGGCACGGTCCATTTCTGGCCGTTGAGGCGGAAGGTATGGTCACCTTTGTAAAAATTGCAGGCGCCGCTGAGGTGGCCGAAGTAGCGGTCGAATCCGAAATCGGTGGGTTCTTTTTTGAGATGCCACTTGCCGGTCATCATGGTGAAGTATCCGGCCTTCGCGAGTGTCTCGGCGGAGGTGACCGCCTTGCTGAGGCTGACATCGCCTGCCTGGATGCAGTACTGGCCGGACAGCAGGGAGACGCGCGACGAGTGGCATTTGGCGGTGTTGTAGAACTGGGAAAAGCGCAGGCCGTTTGCCGCGAGGCGGTCGAGCGTCGGGGTTTCGATCTCGCTGCCGTAGCAGCCGAGGTCGGAAAACCCGAGGTCGTCGACCATGACCACCAGGATGTTGGGCCTTTCAGGCGTCTCAGAGCCTCCGGACGTTGCCGCCCATGCCGGCGTGATGAGCGATACGGCGGCGATCAGGGCGGGAAGTTTGGAGGGCAGCGTCATTTTTTGGTGCTGAATTTGTAAACCGTGGTGGTTTGGTACTGGGCGCCGGGTGCCAGGATGGTGCTTGGGAAAGCGGGTTGGTTCGGGCTATCGGGATAGTGCTGGGTTTCGAGGCACAACCCTCCGCGATGCAGATAGGTTTTGCCCGATTTCCCCTTGAGGTTTCCGGCGAGGAAATTGCCGCAATAGAACTGAAGTCCGGGTTCCCGGGTGAAGACTTCCATGAAACGGCCGCTGGTCGGCTCGTAGAGGGTGGCGGCGAGGGTGAGTTGTCCTGTTTTCCCGCCCTTATCGAGCACCCAGTTGTGGTCGTAGCCGAGGCCGTATTCGAGCTGTTGATCCTTTTTGCCGATGTCGCGGCCGATGGCTTTGGCGGTGGTGAAATCGAATGGCGTGCCTGTGACGGGTTCAATCTTGCCGGTCGGGATCAGGCCGCTGTCGACCGGGGTGTACCCCTTGGCATGGATCATCAGTTCGTGGCCGAGGATGGTGCCTTCGCCCTCGCCCTTGAGGTTGAAGTAGGTGTGGTTGGTCAGGTTGACCGGCGTTTTTTGATCGGTGGTGGCGAGGTAGTCGATCTTGAGTTCGTTGGCATCAGTGAGTGTGTAAGTCACGTTGATGTCGAGGTTGCCGGGGTATCCTTCCTCGCCGTCTTTGGCCAGGTAGTGAAACCGGACAGAATGGGAGCCGGCCACTTTGGCATCCCATACCACCTTGTCGAACCCGATCACGCCGCCGTGCAGATGGTTGGCGCCATTGGTGGTCGCCAGCTTGTATTTCTTACCGTCGATGCTGAATTGTCCCTTGGCGATGCGGTTGCCGTAGCGACCGACGATCGATCCGAAGTAAGGTTTGTCCACGGCATTCATGTAGCCGGAGACATCGTTGTATCCCAGGGCGATGTCGGCCATGGTGCCGTTGCGATCCGCCGTCAGGATGGATGTGACGGTGGCTCCGTAGTTGGTGATTTTCACCGTGGTGCCCGCCTTGTTTTGCAGCGTGTAGAGTTTGATGTCATCAAAATCCGTGGTTTGGACTGCGGCGTGGCTGGTAAGCATCCCCGCCAGGCCAGCGGCGGCGATCATGAATAGATTTTTTTTCATATGATTAGCGGGTGTGTTGTTTGGATTGGATGCCCTCGGTTATTTGAGCTGCGCGGTGATGCGTGAAAGTGCCGGGGCAGTGGCGATCCTCTGTCCATCGGCAAACAAACTCAAGCCCTGGCCGCGACCGTATTTTTGGCCGGTCTTGTCCCAGATGATCGTTAGTTTGCACCCGTGGTATAACACATTGTCCAGGCAGAAAAAATCCCATTTTCCGGCGGGCAGCAGCGGGTTGACTTCGACCACGTTGTCGGCGCGGGGCCGCAGCCCGACCAGGCCGGTGATGATCAGGTCGTTGTAAGTCGAGTGGTTGTAGTCCTTGCCCCGTTCCTTGCCGCCTTTGCCTGCCGACCACGTGCCTTCCTTCCATTGTTTCAGTCGGGTGCGTGAGATCCAGTCGCCGGTTTTCGGGTTCAGGTTTTCATCGATCCACGGCACGACCTTGCCGTCATCACGTTTGCGTTGGTGGCTCTGGGTGTAGATTTTCAGGGTGTCGAAGTAGGCTTCTTTGCCGATGACATTTTGGGGGTAGTTGTTGAGGACGTTGGCCAACCCGGTGAGGGTGATCGAGGTTGACAGTGGCCAGCTCGGACCATTCCATTGGCACTCATGGCCCTTGTAGGAGAGTTGGAAACGGGGGTGTCGTTGCTCTGCGGTGGTCGGGCCGTACGGGGCGTGAAAACCCTGGGGGTCCATCAACTGGCTCCAGGCGGCTTCATAGCCTTTGTTCTTATCCGGCAGATTGAAGTACCAGGGTGTGAAGCCGTGCTGTTCCCGGACGTCGGCGAGTTTCCGGTCGCGGTTCATCACCTTGAAAAACTGCGCCTTGTCGTCCCACAGCTGGGTCTGGACGAGTTGTTTGATGTCTTTGGCCTTGGCGCGGTACTCGCTGGCCACAGCGCTGCGACCCGCCATGGTTGCGATCCGGGCAATCGCAACGGCATCGCCATACATGTAGGAATTGATCGTCGCCCGGTAGCCGCTGCCGCCGATGGATACCTCCATGCCGTCACGATCATCAATCTGGGTGAACAGGAAGGTTTTGTCGGGCCGTTTGCTTTTTTCCCATGCCTGGTAGTTGAGGATCAGGTCGTCGAGCAGGGTGGTAAGCAGTTTCTTGTCTGGCGTCACCAGGTGCCGGTTGTAAAAGGCGTCGGCGATCCAGAAGCTGTAGCGGCGCGGGGAGCCCCCTTTTTTGAGCCAGAAAACGGCATAGTCATCGAGAAATTTTGCATCATGCAGCCAGCGTCCTTCGTAGAAGTGATGGGCGGCCGGGCAACTGATGGTGTTGTGTTTTCCCGACCACGACACTTTAGGCAGAAACTCGGTGATGACGTAGCCGTCGACGGTTTTTTTGACATGTTTACGATAGGTCCACCAGCGGAAGTAATAGGTGCGCTCGAAGTTTGGATCGGGGCACTCAAACAGGGGGATGTTTTTCTCGAGAAAGTCGAAGGCGTCCTTGTTGGGGATGTTGGCATAGAGCTCCTCGTCGTCGTTATTGAACCGGGTGACGTATTGTTGGAGTTTGTCGACAAGGGGTGATGGGTCCTGCACATCACGGGCGGGGGAGAGGGGTGGAAAAAGGAGTGTGAGCAAGAGCAGTATACGCATGGGGGGGATACGTGGGGGGGCGGGGAATCTTACGGTCGCTTTTTGCATTTTTTTGCCTGAGGTGGAAGTTGGCAACACGAGTTTGTGACGGGTCGGTGTTAAGTTTTGAATAATGGCTGGGAATGTGTCTAGTTGGCGCCATGCACGAGAGTTTGTTGGTTCTGCAGGCAGCATTGCCGGTTTATATCGTTGTGGCCTTGGGGCCGCTGCTTCGGCGGAC
>JARFRT010000165.1 GCA_029287105.1 Akkermansiaceae bacterium
GGGTCGACCAGGGTGACTTTCAGTTTCTCCCCGGGCACGAGTGTTTTCTGGGAGCTTCCCCGGGTCACCTCGATCTCGGTGGCCTCCATGAGTTTTTTACGTTTGAGTTGGACCTTGCCGAGCAGGATTTTGGCTTCGCCGTGGTTGGGTTCGCGGGCGAGGATGGACTTGATATCATCCGCGGAGTCATCGTATTCCTCCATCTCGTAATAGACCACGGCGCGGGCGTAGCGGGCGGGCGACCACATCTCGGGGATGCGTTCGAGCTCGAGCAGGCCGAGGGTTTTCAGGGCGGCATCAAAGTCCTTGCCGATGCGTTCGGCGGCGGCTTTGCGCAGGGTTGCCTCGTGGCGGGCAACGACACCTTCGTAAGCTTTGTTTTCCTGGGTTTTGGTATAAATCTGATGCGCTTCGCGGAGCTGGCCGCGCTGCATGGCAATGTCACCGTAGGCGAGTTCGAGGCCGATTTTTTCCTCGGGCGTGAGGGGGGTGGTTGGTTCGGCGGCCCAGGCGAGCATGGCCTTGACGAGATCCTCCTGGCGGGTTTCGTTGCGGCTATAAATAACGCGCTGGAGCACCCAATTGAGGTAGGGCACGGTGAGTTCGCGGTGGATCGGGATGAGCTGTTCCCAATGTTCATCGCAAAGTTCCCAGGCGCTGTCTTCGTTGCCGGTCAACCAATCGGTCTGGGATTTATAAATCGGATAGGTGGGGTCGTTTTTGGCGACAGGGATGACCATCAGGCCCATATTCAGTGCGGCTTTGCCGCGGAGGGTTTTGAGCAAGCGGGTGTCACGGGTGGGGTCGATTTTTTTGCCTTGGGGGTCATTGGGGAAGACATGCCGTCCGGTCAGGGCCATGGCGTAGGCTGCGGACGGATGTTCATCCGCCAGGGATTGGGCAAAGGCGAGGGTTTGCGGGAGGTGATACTGGTGCCCCATGACCCGGATGCTTTCCCACATCATGTAAGCCACTTTGTGAATCACTACCGGGTCGCGTTTCTCTTCCAGGATTTTGCGCAGGTTCGCGGGGAACGAATCCCCCGCGGCGGGCATGATTTTGAGGTCGATGAGATCGACAATCAGGCTGAAGACTTTCGGGTCGGAGAAAATGGCGGCGTCGAGGGCGCCGAGTTGCACCGCGGCATTAATCTCGAGGCGCACCGGTGATTTTTTGGCACCCTCAATCGCCTTGGCCAGTGCGGCGACGACGGTTGCGACATCGGTCGTTGGGGCGACGGGTGCTGCGGGATCGGTTGGTGCGACAGCTGGTTTGACGGCGGCCACTTTCGGCAAGGCCAGCAGGTCTTTGCAGACGATAGCAGGATCGGAGGCCTCGACAATGGCGATCTGGGCCGGGGTCATGACGTCCTTTTTGAACCATTCACGGGTGGCGAATTGCACTTCGGGGGGCATGGTTTTCCAGAGCGGCGATTTGGTAAGCGCCTGGATCAGCTTGACCTGCTCGGCATTGTCCTCGGGATACTGCATGTTGATCCACGCCATCACCAGCCAGGGTTCCAGCTTGTTACGTTTCAGGCCGGCGGCGACGAACTTGCGCAGGGCGGTTTCGAGTGGATGCGGCACGCATTTTTTAGGGTAGCGTTTCTTCAGTTCGGGAATACTACCTCCTGCATGGCGTTGGGCGAGGTAGAGGATGCCGGGGGCGTAATGGGTGACGTTCACCTTGTTGGTGACTTCGATTTCCGCCCAAATCGGATCGGGTCCGGTGACTCCTGCTACGATGGCATCGCGTGCCAAGGTCTGGGCCAACTGGCCTTGGTCAGCAAGCAACTCGGGAATAGCCTCGGGGGTGAATGGCAGGATCTTCAACAGGCGCTCGCGGACACTGGGGAGCTTCGGTTGGGGGGACTTGTAGTCTGCCCAGAGTTTTCTGAACGTGGCGAGCCGCTGGGCGGCGGGTGCCTCCTTCTTGACGTCGACAGTGGCAATCCCTCCAGCCAAGGCCCCTATCTTTTTGATCGTCTGATCCCGTTTTGTATTTCCTTCAGGTCTGCCCGCGGCATGCCAGAGGCTGTCTGCCAAACGGTTACGCTGGTCGTGGTGCTGGGGAAGGCGCCATGCCTCGGGCCCCAGCAAGGCGGCCACCATTTGATCAAGATTTTTCTCTTCACCGCCGGCGGCAACCGCGCGCACCATAGATGCCTCGATGCCGCCATTCCGGGCAAGTTGCGGAGCCAGTTTTTTGGCTTCCTCGGGGGTCAGTTCGTTCCAGGGTTTTTCCAGCACAAGCACGCCTGTCCGGCTGTCCACCAGCTTCGGGTTGGCCTTGAGGTAGTCGCGCACCGCCTTGATTTTCAGGGGGCGCACTGCATTGTCCTGGTAGTACCCGTCACGCCATGATTGCAATAAGTCGGTGAGTTGCAGTGGTGTCAGCTTCGCGGCGGCGGCCACGATCGGTGCCATCTTGGCCTCGATTTCATCCGGCCAGTATTTCGCCGGATCGTTGCGGTAGTGGCGACCATAGCCGCCACCGGCCCAACCGGTCTGCACCCATTGGGCATGTTGCGGGTATTTCGTCAGCAGCGCCTTGGCTTCGGCAAGCGGTGGCAAGATCACCTTCCCGGCCAGCTTCGTCTGGTTATAGGCTTTGACGGATACCGCCCAGTCGATGCGCATTGCCATTTCTTGGTTGAACGTCATCACTTTGGAGAGGTTTTTGCAACTGGTGACCAGTTCCGCGGTAACAGGGGCAATCCCGGGTTGCTCGACGTAGGTGTCCAGTTGCGCGAGCAGCCAGCGGAAATAATTGCTGTAGCGGACAACCAATAGGTCGGCGGGAAGCCCGGCCTTGATACCGGCGTGCAATCGGGCGGCAACGGCGGCGGGGTCCTTGCGGCGGAGAGCTTCATCGAGGAACCAGGTGTCGAACTGGCGCGCCCGCGGGCAGACCATGACGCGGTTGCCGTCGTTGCGGCCGAAGGCGTAGGCACCGCTGCTGTCCTTGAGTTGGTAGATCAGCAGGGAGTAGACTCTGTAGACCGCATCGTCGGCGGTGGCGGATTTAAGGTCGGCTACTTTGAGATACTGTTGATAGAGGGCAACGGCGTTTTTCCAATCGCCGCTGAGTTCTGCGGCTTGTCCGGCGTAGTAGAGCAGCATGCCGTCTTTCGGCAGGTTTTGGCGCAGCCATTTCTGGGTTTCGGCGATGGCCTGGGTGGGTTTGCCCTCCTTGATCCCGGCTTGGAGCAGGGAGACGATCGCCTTTTCCGTCTGGGTTTCGATGGAAGCGGCCACGGTTTTGCGTTGGTCCTCGAAGGTGGCGGCGGAAGCGATGGAGGAAATACCCAAGCACCCAAATACCCAAACACCCAAGGA
>JARFRT010000239.1 GCA_029287105.1 Akkermansiaceae bacterium
TGATACTTGGCGAAGTCCATGATGCCGAGGTTGCCGTTGCGGAATGCTTCGGCCATGGCCTTGGGGATCTCGGCCTCGGCTTCGACGACCTTGGCGCGCATCTCCTGGGTGCGGGCGGACATTTCCTGCTCGACGGCAACGGCGGCAGCGCGGCGCATCTCGGCCTTGGCCTGGGCAACTTGCTTGTCGGCCTCGGCCTGCTCGGCCTGGAGACGGGCGCCGATGTTGTCGGCCACATCGACGTCGGCGATATCAATCGAGAGGATTTCAAAGGCGGTGGAGGCATCGACACCTTTTCCGAGCACGAGTTTGGAAATGTTGTCAGGGTTTTCCAGGACATGTTTGTAGGAGAGGGCTGAGCCGACCGAGGTGACGATACCCTCGCCGACCCGTGCGATGATGGTTTCCTCGGTAGCACCGCCTACGAAGCGGTCGAGGTTGGTGCGCACGGTGACCCGGGCGCGGGCGTTGACGGCGATGCCGTCTTTGGCAACGGCGGTGATCTTGGTGGTGCCGCTGGACGGGGCGGGGACGTCAATGACTTTCGGGTTGATCGAGGTGCGTACGGCTTCGAGCACGGTTTTGCCCGTGTCCTTGGTAGCGAGGTCGATGGCGCAGGCGCGGTTGAAGGAGAGGCTGATACCGGCCTTGTCGGCGGCGATCATGGCGAGCACGACGTCTCGGACGTCACCGCCGGAGAGGTAGTGGGCTTCGAGCATTTCCGTGGTGAACTCGAGGCCGGCCTTGACCGAGGTGATACGGCTATCGACGATCATCGAGAACGGGACCTTCCTGAGCCACATGCCGACCAGGCTACCCATCGAGACGGTGGCTTGGGAGAGTTTGGCGCGAAGCCAGGTTTTGAAGAACTTGAGAAGGACGAAAAAGAAAACGAGTCCGAAGATGAGTGCGCCGAAGAGGAGGATCGGGCCGTAGGGGATAGTTTTTGCAAAAATGAGTGCGGGCATGGTCGTGGTGGTTGGTGGGTTGGTTGACATGGGCAATCTGTGGCAGGCATGGGTGTGATGCAAGACTGCATGCGAATAAAATTAGCTGGTAATGACGCCTTGCTTTCCCGTCGGAATGGGGTATGGAAACTCCTGACATGAAAAAGTTCATTTTTAGCTCACTTGCAGTTATCGGCGTATTTGCCTTTATTTCGTGTGAACGCCACGACTGGGAAGATAGCGCCGAGGGGAAGAAGGACGGAACCAAGAATCTCTTTCCTGCCAAGGTGGAGCCGAAGGATCACGGCAAAGAGGCTGCGGGTGCTGCGGGCGATGACGCACATGCTCAGCCCAAGGAGAGCACTGGTCACGAAGGCCATAATCACTAATCATCGTCATTTGTTTGAGTGCGGGAGGAATTTTTTTTCGGGGCAGGCTCCCAGGCAATAGCTGAAGGTGATCATGGACCCTCTGAAAAAAACCCCCCGGCCGCCAATCTGGCTCCTGCCTAACTTGCTGAGCATTGATGCTCCGTTGGTGGCGCTTGCCTGGATGTGGATGCTGGCCCGGGCACTGCGGGTCGAGTATATCCAGACGGCGGCATGGTGGGTGTTACCTGCGGCGATCTGGTGTATCTATGTGCTGGATCGCCTGCTTGATGGCTGGTTGCATCCTGAGGTGCGTGGCTCCTCGCCGCGTCATATTTTCCACTGGCGCTGGCGCTGGTTGTTGTTGGCCGGCGCCCTGATGGCGGGAGCTGTGAGTATTTACGAGGCGTTGTATGTCCTTTCCCGGTCGATGTTTTCGGCGGGGTTGGTGGCGTTGTTGCTGTGTGGCGTTTACTTCATCCTCGCCTATTTCCAAGGGCGTGAGGTGCCCTACGCCAAGAATTTTATGGCGGGGATGATTTTTGCCATGGGGATTGGAATTCCGGTGAATGCGGCGAGTGCCACGTTGTTGGTGACGGACTTGAATGACGTGATCTACGCCTTCAATCACACCGGCCTGCGCGATGCGATTTGGAATTTCGGCAGGATGGTGGTGAGCACCCTGATTGTGATTTTTTACCAGTGCACAACGGTCTGGGTTTTGGGTTTGCTCTACATGATGAACATCACGGCGATCGATCTGTGGGAAAAGGCGGATGGGGCCGACGATGAGGAGGATGGTTATGGTCACGAGGCGGCGCTGTCACTGGGGCTCATTATTTTGGCGGGTGG
This sequence comes from Akkermansiaceae bacterium, assembly GCA_029287105.1. Classification (GTDB taxonomy): domain Bacteria; phylum Verrucomicrobiota; class Verrucomicrobiia; order Verrucomicrobiales; family Akkermansiaceae; genus Oceaniferula. The sequence goes on from JARFRT010000239.1 coordinate 2,168, forward strand.
GTCGCTTGTCTTTGCCGCGATGGAGGCCGACGAATATTCCAAGCCGTTTTATTACGCGGTGATGGTGGCTGCGGCCTCGTTGCAGGTGATCAATCATTACCGGGATCGCTTATCGATGAATGCCCTCCGTGTGCTGGCGGATGTGGCGCTGCTGGTGCCGTTGCCGATTTTTCTGGTCGCCTGATTGATCACGGCTTGTGATGGCGATAGTTGTCGGGTAAAACCGCCCTTGTGATGCAACTGGAGTTTCTTTTTCGCCGGAACAAGGAGCCGGTCGGTGCGGTTGGTGCCGTGCGGGGTCGGGATGACGTCCGCACCGAGGAATGTGTGCATGCTTTAAGGGGTCTTGGTCTGGATGCGCTGGCGCACAAGGTGGTGGTTGTTTGGAATACCAGGATGCGTACGACTGCAGGGCGGGCATTTTGGCCCGAGGGGCGCATTGAGCTGAACCCGAAGTTGAAGGACGTTGCCCCCGGGGAGGTGAGCGGGACGATGCTGCACGAGTTGGCGCATTTGGTGGCGTATGCGCGGGCCGGGCGCAGGCGAATTGCGGCCCACGGCGCGGAGTGGCGGCAGGCGTGCGCCGACCTGGGTATTCCGGGCGAGCGGGCGACCCATTCCTTGCCGCTGCCCGGGAGGACGATGCGCAAGAAGTGGCGCTATGCCTGCCCTGCCTGTGGGCAGGGCTTTGACCGTGCCCGCAAGATGAAGCGACCCGCCGGTTGTTACACCTGTTGCAAAGCGCATAACGGCGGCTATTACCACCGGCAGTTTCGCTTGGTCGAGACGCCGCTTGCCGGGGATTAGGCTGCGGGTCGGCGGGTGATTTCTTGCGGATCGGGTTGTTGCTTCAGCCACATCTCCACCCAGAGGGGAGCGAAGGGGAAGAGGGATGCCATAAAGATCCAGAACGGAGGTTTCAGGCTCCATTTTTGCACGAGCATGGCATTGAGCAGGGCGCCGCAGAACAGGCAGAACAGGACACCGTGGGCCATGCCGACGACCCGGACAGCCTGCGGTTCGCCCCAGATGTATTTCAGCGGCATCGCGATGCCGAGAAGGACAAGGTAGGAAAGGGCCTCGATGAGGCTGATGATGCGGAGTCGGTTGATGGCGTTGCTAAGCATGCGCAGGTGGTAGGCCGGGATGACGTAGATGGCAAGAATTTGGTATTTGGAATTGAGCACTTCAAACGTAGAATGACGTTTATGCATCGCGGATTGATGGAATGTTTCTGGGTTTCGTTGAAGCTCGGGTTGACCTCGTTTGGGGGGCCGGTGGCGCATCTCGGGTATTTTCGGGAAGCCTATGTCACCCGTGACCAATGGCTGAGTGAAGAGCGCTATGCCGAGCTGGTCGCCCTGACCCAGTTTCTGCCGGGCCCGGGCAGTAGCCAGCTGGGAGCGGCGATCGGTTATGAGCGCGCAGGCTGGCTGGGTGCTCTGGGTGCGTGGCTCGGGTTCACCCTGCCTTCGGCGCTGCTGATGATTGGTTTTGCCGTGGGAATGGGCAGTGTGCAAGAGTGGCTCGGGACCGGCTGGTTGCACGGGTTGAAGCTGGCCGCCGTGGCGGTCGTGGCGGTTGCTTTGCTAGGGATGCGGAAAAGCTTGTGCCCACGCTGGCCGGAGATGCTGCTCGCTGTGGCCGCATTGCTTGTTTTATCAATGGTGCCGCAGGCGTGGGTGCAGCCTGTGATCATCCTGTTGGGAGGATTGGCGGGGATGGTGATCTTCCGGGAGAGCTCGGAGCCGGCGGTCGCATCAAGGCGTGGGGCGATGCCCTTGCGGGGGGTGCTCACCGCTGTCGTGATCATGGTGGCGCTCCTGTCGGTGCCCTTGATGTTTCATGGCAACAGGGACGCACAGGCAACGGGTGGCCTGCTCCGGGCGGGGGCACTTGTGTTCGGCGGCGGTCACGTGGTTCTGCCCCTGCTGGAAACCAGCACGGTGGACACGGGAATGGTCGACAAAGGGACGTTCCTTGCCGGCTATGGCGCGGCACAGGCGGTGCCGGGGCCCTTGTTTACCTTTGGTGGTTTTCTGGGCGCCTCGATGCGTCTTTTTGGTAATGCCTGGGTGGGCGGCGCTGTCGGGCTCACGGCGGTCTTTCTGCCCGGTATGGTGCTGCTGGCGGGTGGCTTGCCGGTGTGGAACCGGCTCAAGCATTTCGGCTGGGCCCGCGCCGGGGTGCGGGGGGCGAATGCGACCGTGGTCGGCGTGCTGGCTGCCGCCTTGTTAGGAATGGTGACCAACGGAAGCGCCCACGGGCTGGCCGATGGAGCGGGGATTGTGCTGTTGGCACTGGCGATCCATTTGAAGTGGCTTCCGGTCTGGGCCATCGTGGCGCTCGCGGCTGGGGTGGCTGGGGTGCTGGCGTGACGGACAGGTTAGGACGGGCTGCACAAGGTGACGGCACGGGGCAGGAACTCGAAGGGGTCATCGGTGCTGGGCACGTATTCCTGGCCGATATAGCCATCGAATCCTGTGTTTTCAATGGCGCGCGCGATGGCGGGGTAGTTGAGTTCCTGGCGGTCATCAAACTCATGTCTGCCCGGGACGCCTGCGGTGTGGTAGTGGCAGATGTGTTGATGGTAATCCCGGATGGTGCGGATGACATCACCCTCCATGATCTGCATGTGATAGATGTCGTAGAGCAGCTGGAAATGGGATGAACCGATACGCTCGCAGAGTGCGGCACCCCACGCGGTGTGGTCGCACTGGTAATCGGGGTGGTCGATTTTTGAGTTGAGCAATTCCATCACCAGGGTGACGCCGTGTTTTTCCGCCAGCGGGATCAGGGGTGCCAGCCCGATGGCGCAGTTTTCCAGCCCTTGTGGGTCGGAAAGACCCGAACGGTTGCCGGAGAAGCAGATGACCTGTTTGACGCCCAATCCGGCGGCCGACGGGATGAGGTTTCTGTAGATCTGATGCAGTGCCGGATGGTAGTCGGGGTTGTTGAAGCCTTTTTCGATTTCGCCGATGCCATCGGCGTCGGGGTGGGCGGCGGTGATGGTGCATACGATCCCGTGTTGTTGGACCACGGGGATTTCATCGAGCAGCAGGAGGTCGATACCTGAGACACCCATGCGGGGAAGTATTTCGCAAAGGGCATCAAGGGGGGTTGAGCCGAAGCACCAGCGGGAGACAGAATGTTTGATCATCGCGACCGATGGATAATGCAAGCCGCGGCAAATAGAAAGGGGGAAACCCGGATATGAACTGCTGTTAAAAAATCAACAATCTTGCAACTTTGCGTCGTTTGCGCTGTTGTATGACTGCGTCTTTACGAAACAAAACCATATTGATATCATGAACGCTACTATTCTCGGGCCCATCGCGGCCCTCGTCATCGGAGGTGCCGCTGGATTTATGGCCGGGAAAATGGCGGCTCCGGAACCTGAATCCGACAACTCGGCCGCCACGGATGCGCGCCCGGCCACCCGTGCCAGCGCGTCCTCGTCCTCATCCGTGCCCAATGGACCGGCAAGTCGGGGAACCCGGGTGAAAAGTTCGGCTGAAGCGATGGCGCTCCCCGGGCAAAACAACCGGCTTCAGGCGTTGATGGACTTCTACGCCGGGCTCGATCCGTCGCAGTTCGAGGAGGAGGCGAAAAAACTTGAAGACCTCCCGTGGAGCGAGCGGATCATGGTCGGTTATCTCCTTTTTGCCCGCTGGGGCGAGGAGGATCCCACGGCGGCCATGGCTTACACCAAGACCATGGGAATGGCGGGCATGTTCGTCAAAGGCACAGTGATGCAGAGCTGGGCGGCAAAGTACCCCCAGGACGCGGCCAAATACTTCACCGACAACCCGAATGAATTCCGTATGGGGGGAATGATGGGCGGCCGCGGCGGCCGCGGTGCTTCCACGGCAGGCGTTATCGCCACCGAATGGGCGCGCGAGGATTCAGCCGGTGCGATGGTCTGGGCGCAGACCCTTGAAGGGCGCGACCAGCGTGATGCGGTGCGAGGGATTTTTGAACAGGCGGCCAAAGAGGATCCGGGCAAGGCCGCGGGAATGCTGTCGTCCATCACCGACGATGAAGCGCGCAAGGATGCGCAGAACACGATTGCCCGTGAGTGGGGGAACAAGGACTGGGATGCTGCCAGGGCATGGATTGCGGGCCTTCCTGCTGACGAACAAGCCGATGCCACCGCCCGCGCCCTGCGTGGTCTGGCCGATCAGGACCCCAAGGCTGCCGCGGCCCAGATCTCCGTGGTTCCCGAGGGGGAGGAACGCACCGAAGCCATGGAAAGCATCGCCCGCCAGTGGGGCCGTGAAGACCCCTCGGCCGCCGCCGCGTGGGTGATGTCAAATGGGACTGAAGAGGCGCAAAAGGAAAGTATCGGACGTGTCGTTTCCTCATGGGTGGGACAGGATGCCGGGGCCGCATTGAAGTTTGTGAATGAGCAGCCCGAGGGTGATGTGCGTGACCGTGCGGCATCGTCCTACGTCATATCCAACCAGGGTGGCGACATCCAGGCCAACCTGAAGCTCGCCGAGACCATTGGCGACGAACGGTCCCGCAGTCGGGCGATCGGTATGACCGCCGTCGGCTGGATGCGTCAGGACAAGGAGGCGGCCACCCAGTATCTGGAAACCACCGAGTCACTCAGCCAGGAATCCAAGGAACGTATCCAGCGCTGGGCGAGTGGTGGTGGCCATGGCCGGGGCGGACGTCGTGGTCGATAAGACAGGGGAGCCAACGTCCCCTTACTTCGCAGCCTTGCGCTCGATATCGTCGATTAGGTCGAGCTCGGGGCGGAAGTCGGCGGCATGGTAGGAACTGCGGACAAGCGGGCCACTGGCGACGTGACGGAATCCTTTGGCAAGGGCGACCTGCTTGTACTCCTCGAATTTCTCCGGCTTGATGTAGTCGACCACCGGGAGGTGGCGTGGCGTCGGGCGTAGGTATTGGCCGAGGGTGAGCACGGTGACGTCATGCTCTAACAGGTCATCCATGGCTTGCAGGAGTTCGTGTTCCTTTTCCCCGAGACCGAGCATGAGACCGCTCTTGGTGACGACCTTGCCACCGGCAATGGCTTTGGCTTTTTTGAGCACCGTGAGTGAGCGCTGGTACTTGGCGCGGCTTCTCACAATGGCAGTGAGTCGTTCGACCGTTTCGATGTTGTGGTTGAAAATGTGGGGCATGCCGCTCATGCAGAGTTCGAGGGCGAAGTCCTTGTCGTTGAAGTCGGGGGTGAGCACCTCGATGATGATGCCCGGGTTGACCTTCCGCACGGCCTCGATGACAAACTTGAAGTGCTCGGCCCCGCCGTCGCGCAGGTCGTCGCGGGCGACCGCGGTGATGACGACGTGTTTGAGGTCGAGGCGTTTGCATGCCTCGGCGACGCGCGCCGGTTCGTCGGCCTCGAGGGCGTCCGGGCGGGCTGTCTTGACGGCGCAGAAGCCGCAGGCGCGGGTGCACTTTTCGCCGGCGATCATGAAGGTGGCGGTGCCGTGGCTCCAGCATTCCCAGCGGTTCGGGCACTGGGCCTCCTCGCAGACGGTCACCAGGTTCAGGTCGGTGACCATGGATTTGGTCGACCAGAATTTCGGGTCATTGGGGAGGCGCACCTTGATCCAGTCCGGCTTGCGCTCGGTATGCAGGGCGGGGTCCATGTTCATCCGCGGGCCGTGGCAGTTCATGGCAGTTCCGTAACGCGGATGGGTGGAAGTGGCAAGGGGGAAGTGGTTCGTGGCAGCGGCCGGTCACACAATGTGTAGTTCAAAGGCCGTCTGTGAGGCGGGTTTGCCATTCACCAGAATTTCAATCTGATGGGTGCCGGCGTAGTGGCGGCGGGTGGTTATTTTCCTGAATGGCTGGGATTTTTCCAGAATCACGCACTGGCCCGGCTTGAGGTGGAGGTTTTTCCATTTGAAGACTTTGGGCACGGCTTGGCCGTTGGATTTCATGTAGTGCACGGCGTAGTCGATGACGACGTACTGTTTTTCTGCCGACGTCGAGGCGACCCGCAGGGTGATACCCAGATCGTCACCGAGTAGGAGGTGCGGCGTGGAGAGTTCGGGCGCGGCCACTTCCAGTTCGGGCTTTGGGGTGAACCCAAGCAGGGGGAAAACCTGCGGGTGACCGTCCTTGACCAGGGTGCGGGTGGCGTGGCGGATGATCCAATGGCGTGCGGAAACCTTGTCGGCCTTCCAGCGCCGACAGGTTTCGATCACCAGCTCCGGGTGGTCCTTGGCGATGTCGTTGAGGTTGTTGGCGACGGATCGGCGGACGTAGTCGGACGGGTCGTCCTTGAGGTTTTCGAGCAGGGAGATGACGGGGCCGGGGTCATCGATGTACTGGCTGAGTTGTCGCCCCCAGGGCAGCCGCGGCCGGGTGCCTTCGCTGGCGAGTCGGCGGACGTGCGCATCCGAGTCGAGGCACCAGAACAGCATTTGGTTGTAGGTTTCCTCGGGGTGCTGCACGAGAAAGGCGCGGATGGCAAACTCGGCGGAAAACATCGGGGTGAGGTAACGCAGCAAGGGCAGCGCGATGTCGGGGTGGCTCAGTCCGTACTCGGCGACGTAGTCGATGATCGGCCAGGCGGCGAAGACCTGATGCTTGTTGTCGTCCTCATTGTCGGGCCAATGGTTGCGGATGCCGCCCAGAATCGCGGCGGTTTTTGGGAATGACGACGGCAGGTGCCGGCCCATCACGGTGATCAGGTGGCGGACCCGGTCCTTGAGTTCGAGCTGGTGCAGGGCGGAAAGCGCGTCATTCCGGAACGACTTCGGGGAGAAGTCTGCGCCCGCCATGAGTAACGCCTCGATGATGCGTTCTACGGCGGCCTCGCCGAGGCCATCCTTCATGACTGGGTTCCCTTCCATTGGCTGATCAGGGGCATGGCAATGTATTTCTGATGATAGCGCAAGAGGATTTCGCAAAAGGATTGCGGCGCGGGATCGGGTGAAATGGGTAAACCGGCTTTATTTGAGCCGTGTTTCATGAGTGGACATTTGTCAATTTCAGGCGATGCTGCCGCGGATGTCAGCGAGTGATCCCAATTACCCCCATCAGGGACGACGCCAGCCGGAGTTGCTTTCTCCCGCAGGAAACTGGGATTGTGCCCGTGCGGCGGTGGCCAACGGGGCGGATGCCATTTTCTTTGGCCTGCCGAAATTCAATGCCCGCCTGCGTGCGGACAACTTTACCGACGACGACCTGTCGGAGTTGATGGATTTCCTCCACGCCCATGGCGTACGCGGCTTCGTAACGATGAACACACTGATCTTCACCGGTGAGCTTGAGGCGGCCGAGGCGCAGTTGCGCTTGCTGGACCGCTGCCGGGTCGACGCCATCATCGTGCAGGACCTCGGGCTGGCGCGGCTGGCCAGGACCGTGGCTCCGTCGCTCGAGATCCACGCGTCCACCCAGATGACGATCACATCGCCCGAAGGGCTCGAGTTTGCCGACCAGCTCTACCAGCTCGATCGCGCGGTGCTGGCCCGCGAACTTTCGCTCCGGCAAATTGGGAAATTCAACCCGACCGAATGTGTGCCGCTTGAAGTCTTTGTCCACGGGGCGCTCTGCGTCGCCTACTCCGGCCAGTGCCTCACCAGTGAGAGTCTCGGTCAGCGGTCGGCGAACCGTGGCGAGTGCGCCCAGGCGTGCCGGATGCCCTACACCCTGGTGGTCGATGGTGAGGAGCGCGACATGGAGGAGGTGCGTTATCTCCTCAGCCCGCAGGATCTGGCGGCGGTGGACTTGATCCCGGACCTTGTCAGGCAGGGTGTGGTTTCCTACAAGATTGAGGGTCGGTTGAAATCACCCGAGTATGTGGCGGCGATCACCCGGGTTTACCGGAAGGCGATCGATGCCGCCGTGGCGCAGGAGGCAAGCCCGGTGACGGCAGCCGATCGCTACACGATGGAGATGACCTTTTCCCGTGGCTTGTCGACGGGTTGGCTCGAGGGGACGAATCACCCGCGCCTTACCCATGGCAAGTTTGGCAAGAAGCGCGGCGTGTATCTGGGTGAGGTCACTGGCAGTGAGCGGGGTTGGGT
>JARFRT010000262.1 GCA_029287105.1 Akkermansiaceae bacterium
TGACGGAAACCGCTTTGGCCCCAGGGATAAAAGCGGCGATAGCCTGGAGCACGTGCGTTCCTTGGTGCACGATATTCAGTAGGGAGCTGACGTCAATATGCGTCACGCGACCCATCGCACCGTCGGCAACCTTCTGCTGGAGTATCCTTCTATTAGGATGGAAGTTGAGCTGGTGATTGACCGCCACCTTGCAATGGCTGTCCGCAGCCAACGCCCGAATTTGAGCGAGGTCTTCGAAGGAGAGGGCGATCGGTTTTTCAAAGATAACGGCAGCGATACCGTGTTCGATCGCAGCTTCAAGCACTTCAACGCGCACATTCGGTGGGGTATTGACGTGAACAATATCTGGCTTCTGTTGCGCGAACATCTGACGGTAGTCCGTGTAAGCATGTTCAACCCCATGCTTGCTCGCAAAGGCACGCAAATTGCCTTCGTTGCGCGTACTGACCGCGATCAACTCGCTGCGCTTAATATGTGCATAAGCATCCGCATGCTCATTAGCCCGTGGACCGCTTACTCCGATAATGGCCGATTTATACATGCGCTTAAGCTAGGGTTTTCTTTGCTGAGAAGTCAATTTTAATGAGCAAGCATGCTTCAGAAACGGGTCAAGAAACAAGGTAATCTATCATCTTAAGCCGTCTAACCTGCGCGGTCATAGGTGGAGATTGAAAGAACACAGGGTTTCATGCTTGCTGTATGCTGCCCTAATTAGCTATGGTTGATAGAGATATGAACCTTCCTGCCATGCTTCTTGCCTTGATTTCGACCACCATTTTTTTCAGTGGATGCTCGAAAAAGGAAAAAGTTGAGACAGCGGAACCTGTCAAGGTGTTGACGATCGATCAAATAGAACAACGAAAAGGAATTTACTATGAAGTTGGTCAGGCAACTCCTTTTACCGGGTTAGTGCAGGATCTCTATGCGAGCGGCACGAAGAGGTTTGAGTCGAACTACAAGGATGGAAAGCGGCATGGTGTAGAAACTCGATGGGACGCGAACGGCAAGAAGACGCGAGAATGGAACTACAAGGACGGGAAAATCCATGGTGTGGTTACTGGGTGGGATAAGGATGGCTCGAAGAAGTCAGAGGTAAACTACAAGGACGGGATGATACATGGAATGGAAACTCAGTGGCACGCGAACGGCACGAAGATGTCAGAGGTAAACTACGAGAACTGGAAGAAGCAGGGTGTAGAAACGCGGTGGCTAGCGAACGGCACGAAGATGTTTGAGGTGAGCTACAAGGACGGGAAGAAGGTCGACGTCGAGGACCCTGTTCCGAGCACCTTGTCCGCTACCCAGGCTGACGCCGTCACCGCGATCAAGGAGCTAGGGGGGAGCATCAAGTTTGGAGACTCGCCTGGCGAGATGATTCAAGTCCAACTGCAAGGAAAACAGTTCACTGATGCAGTGTGGCCGCACCTGAAGAACTTGACCGATCTCACGGCACTTACCCTCAACGACACTCAAGTCACGGATTTGGGCCTGCGGCAATTGAAGGAGCTGACCAAGCTGACAAGTCTTACGCTCTGGTCAAATGATCCCATCACCGATGCAGGACTGGCGCATCTGAAGGATCTAAAAAAGCTCCGAAAACTCTCTATTTACTCTCCGCGCGGGACACTCTCCGATGCCGGGCTTGAGCACCTGAAGGGGCTGACCAAGCTGAAGGAGCTTAGCCTCCGCGGCACTCAGTTCACAGATACGGGATTGGAGAACTTGAAAGGCTTGAGCAGTCTCGCAACGCTCCGACTTGAGAACATAATAACAGCTAGAGGTATGGTGCACCAGAAATTAACATGTCATGGTCTGACGCACCTGAAGGACTTGACCGACCTTACGGATCTCACCCTCGAACGGGTTAAGTTCACGGATGAAAATTTGGTGCGTTTGAAGGAGTTGAAGAGCCTTACATCACTCACCCTCTATGGCACCAATATCACTGACGCTGGCTTGGAACACGTCAAAGGATTAACCAGCCTCAAGAATTTCAAGGTGGTTTACTGGCCCACGCATCCTCGCAGAAACAAGGAGGGGCAGGTACTACTCACACCGCCAATAACCAGAAGAGAGGCGATCAAACTCAAAGAAGCCCTCCCTGATTGTGAGGTAGATATTGTAGAGGCGCCGGGTCTACTATGGGGATCGGGCGGTTCAATTTTCCGCAAGCGCCCGCCTCCCGGCCAAGGCACTCCCCGCGTAAGGAGAGTGCCGACACCGCCAAGTCGAACGAAAGCAACCCCCGTTCGCCATCCTAGGCGGGCGAAGCGCAGCCCCCTTCCCGGGCGCGCCCCGGGAAAAACATTGATGAAACGCGGCTCAGGGCTTCAGTTTCAAAAGAGCCGAGCCCTCGCGACGGGTTCCGCATCCGCCAAGATCACGACCCACACCGTCGTTGACGAAAGCACCATCGTGAACACCGGCGCAGCGCTCGTCTCAGCGGCGAACTTCGGCGAGGTGGCGGTCACCGTCAACAGCCTCCTTCACGGTTCAGAAACCGGCGCTGGGACGAATCTTACTTTTAACTCCCGCTTCGAGGGAGCGCTTCGGGCCAATCCCCTTCCCGCTCCTCTCGACACCCTGTTCCGGGGCATTGCCGGCGCCCCCTCCATCAGCCTCGACATCAGCGGCCTAGAAATCGGCACCGAATACCTGTTCCAGGCATACTGGGAAGACAATGCTGGACAGACCATGAACGTGACCATGGAAGGCGACACCCTGAGCGGGCTCGCCGATCAACCGACCGGCGTGGTGATCTCCTACACGTTCACGGCAGGCGACGACACGCTGAATACCACCTTCACTCGCGTAGACAGCTCGGACAAGACTTGGCTATCGGGGTATTCGCTGCAGAAGGTCACCCCAACCAATCCAGAGCTTGCCGCGATAACTCCACCCGACGATGCCCTTGAGGCGTTGAACACCGCCAATCTGGTATCCACCTTCGACATGATGGTGCAGCCCGGCACCGGCAACATCTCGATTTACAAGTCGGACGACACCCTGGTCGAGGTGATCGACGTCAACGACACCACCGCACCCGGCACGCTCACCTTCAGCGGCACGAACGTGACGATCGATCCCACGGCCCCCCTCGAGGACGGCGTCGGCTACTACGTTCTGATCGACAACACCGCGATCACAAACGTTTTGAGCCGCCCGTTCGCGGGGATCGCCAACAAGACCGGGTGGAACTTCACAGCTAAGTCGCTGGACGGCCTGTCCGGCGAGCTCGGCGTCCTCGATCTGAGCGCAAACAACGGCATCAACCCCGCCACGGGAAAGCTCTGGAAGGCCGGCGATACCTACCGCTTCTTATTTATCACCAGTCAGGCGACCACTGCGGAGTCGGGCGACATCGCCACTTACAATAAGTTCGTGCAGGGGGTTGCAAATGACTCCAAGCTGAATCTCGGCGGCGCGACCTGGAAGGTCGTCGGCTCTACCGCGGCCGTCGACGCGCGGACCAACACCACCACCGATCCAGCCGTGAACGGAACCGGCGAGGCCTTCTTCCTGCTGGACGGCAGCACCGTGCTCGCCACCAATTACACGGACCTGTGGGACGGTCTCGCTGCCACGCCCAACATCGACGAACACGCCCAACCCTCCGCGCGGACCCGGGCCTTTACCGGCAGCTTCGCGGACGGCACAGCCAAAGCTGGTGACCTGGAATTGGGTGGCACGGATACGAATGCCGGAACCGGAATCAACGACAACCTAGGCACTATCTGGCTGAATAGCTTCAATGACCCCCGGACGGATTTGCGACCACTGTTCGCCATGTCGGACCCGCTGAAGATCGTCGGGGTATCCACCTCCGAAAACCATGACACATCAGCCGAACAGGTCGCACCCTGACTGAGGGTCAGAGGGCGATCAGGAATAAAATGGGCTCAGGAAAGGGACAATCATGCCACGTTAGATGTTATACCACTTGAACAGTCAGATTGGCTGAATGACGTCGTATGATTGCATTGTAGCAAGGCGCAAGGAGGGAGCATAGCGGGCTATGTGACCGACGCGCAACGCCGCTAGAATGCAATCATTCGGCGTCCCTTCTATCTCAGCTCCGCTGACTGTTTCACCCAACCTTAGAAGCCATCATTCGGCTAAGATGACTGTTCAAATGGTATTATCATCTCTGTGGCACGGGAGCCTCGAGGACGGTGGCGCCGTGCTCTTTGCTCATCACGAGCACGCTGAACTTCGTGGCATTTCCGATGTCGGTGGTGCTGACTGTGGCGTAGTCGAATTTTCCGCGCAGGTCGGTGTAGCCGTCCTTGTAGAACTTCGCTCCGCTGCCAGTCATCGCATAGACCTTCACATAGACCTTCGAGAGCGGTCGCGCGTCCTTGTCATGGCGCACGGTGAGGATGCCGAAGTTCTCACTGACGATGGTCTGCAATTCATTGGCATAGACCGCCTGCGAACGCTTCTTGCCACCACCGACGACCTCGACCAGCACGTTCTTAGCTTGGTAGTCGCGCGGCAACTTGAACTTGTGAGTCCGTTTGCCGGCGGCCAGCCTGACCTGTTCGCTGCGGTTTGGTTTTACGATGGAGAATCCGCCGCCATCGGACGATACGAAGGGCGTGGTGCTGAACAGGAACTCGAGATCCATCTCGTAATAATTCACCTGCACGCTCTTGAGGTTCTGGTAGTCGAGAGTGACCTCGGTTCCATCCACCTTCATCCCGAGGGCTGGTTCCTTCGCGGCCAATGCGGCCTGTTGCTCATCACGGTTCTCGTCATCGTTGACCTCCGGAGCCTGCCCCGAAATCTCATCCGCCTGGGCCACTACTGCGGCGAAACGCTCCTTCCAGCGATCCACCGGATAGTCGGCGTAGCGCTCGGCAATCTTGCGTGCCTCGGCTGGCTTGGAGCGATAGAAGGCGGCATAGGCCTGGAAGTAGTCGTATTGCATTTGGGTCGGCAGCGCTTTCGGTTTTACTGCATCCAGTCGTGCCAAGGCCTCCGTCGCCCGGTCCTGCAGGAACAGGTAGTAGGCAGTGCTCATCTGGTCGATATCATCGAACGAGGCCTTCTCGCTTTGGATCTGCAGGAACTGCTGATACTGCCCGCGGATCCGGTCGTTGAGAATGCGGTGCGCGGCACCCAATCGGTGCGCCCGGTTGTTCACTAACGGCTTGTACTCCAGGTGCTGATAGGCTCGTCGCTGGATCGGATCAATGGTGACCAGTCCACTCTTCAGATACTTGCCACAGCCGTTCAGGAAACCCCCTTGCATGAGAAGGAACTGGCGAACCGCCGGAGCATGGTTGTGCATGACGCCATAGCTGAAGACGGTGGCATGGTAGATCCCGCGCGAATTCAGCACGGTCAGCACCTTGACCATGAAGTCCTTGTTCTCCCGGCAACGCCAAGCGATCAGACCGGGATCCGCAGCGTGCAGGTTCTGAGTGGCCAGGTATTTGAGAACCTGCTCAGGAGTCCCCCACTGGCTGATATAGGCCCAGGAGGTTTCGTCCACCTTCGACAGCTTCTCGACCACCTTGAAGGTCATCAGTTCGGCGTGTGCGATCACCGCGCCGGCTTTCGAGACATGGGCCGGATAGCAAGGGAAGCCGCCCGTTGCAGGGACGTAGAAAAACACTTCGAAGCGTTGCGTGCTGTAAGGCTCCATGGCGATCCGCTGGGTTCCGGTGGCGCGCTTTCCGAGCACCGGCATGGCGCCCTTCGGAATCTGCACCAGCACGTCGAGTTTCTGTCGCGAACTGGTTGGGTTGGTGACCACGACCTGACCTCCATAGACTACTCCGGCGACAAACTCGTCGGTCACAAACTTATCCACCTTCTCGCCGTTCTCCATGCGATAGCGATCGTCGTTGCGGAAGAAGCTCTGGCTCACCAGCAAAGGCGGACGATCCACAGCCACCTTCGCTTGCTTGATCTCGCGGTGGAAGGCAATCACCCGGCCCGCCGCCTCGAAGCTCAGCTTGGTTTTCTCGATGTCCATCTTGTGCTCTTTCGCCTCGAAGGGCAGATCGAGCACGGCCAGCGCCAACATGGTTTCGTGAAAGGACTTGGCGGCCTCGCCAAGATGGCGCGATCCGAATCCGGCCTCCCCTTCGTGTTTCGCGAAATCGAGCCAGAACTTGTTCTCCTTGATCAGGCCATAGTTGTGGGCCTCAATCGGCAGCTTGTAGTAGTTGTTCTCGGCCCATTCCTTGGTCCGTTCGATCTTGCGGAAGAAGGCACTGAGGCTCGGGACGTCGCCGAGCTTGCCAGCGAAGGCGTCCACGCCGTTCTTATCTGCGTCGATCCCAAAGTTGGACTCCGCGAGCTTCTGCGCCATTTCCTTATTGGCCTTTTTCTTACTTCGCTCCGCCTGCATTTTGGGCGCCGCCTTCATATCCTTTATTGCCTTGCCAAGATCGCGCCTCATGCCATTGCTCGCACCTGGCGCAGCGGGGGCTGCCTCTTCATCGGCCATCTCCATGGCGTCAGCCACCACCTGGGCATTCGCCCATTTCTTGGCCTCGTCCATCCCCTGCTTCCGCTTCCCGCTCATCCCGAATGAAGCCAAGGCTCCTTCGAACAAGGCGGTCTCCCGGCCCAGGTTCGGTGGGCGGAGAGAAATACGATCCCGCAGATCCATGCGGATGCCATCGATGCGATCTTTGGCGCGACGGGCGAGGAGAATCCGTTCGGGGACGTTCAAGCGGGTATAC
>JARFRT010000292.1 GCA_029287105.1 Akkermansiaceae bacterium
AGAGCGGCATGAAGTACATGATGAATGAGACCTCAACATTCCATACCGATCTCTACCCCAAACGCATGCAATACCAGGCCGGCGCGCTGGGCAAGATCATCTACTCCGAGGGCGAATACTATCATGACTTCGGCCCGAAGGGGCTTCCGGGCTACAATCCCAAGAACGGCAAGGTCGATCTTCACGGCTGGCGCAGGGCTCTGCCGCCGATGTGGTATCCCACGCATGCGACGGCTTACTACGTTTCCATCACCGGCGGCAGGTTCACCGAAGTGTCCGGACTGGGCACGCCCGGCCTCTACCCCGAATACAATAAGGGTGACAACCAGCACAAAAACCCGTTTGGCACGGAAGTCGCCATGCTCAAGACCAGCGAAGGAGGAATCTCACGCATGGCGGGAAGCTGGGACATGAAAAACGCCCACGGTGAGAAGGGTCGCGTCTACGGAGAAAAGCCACATGATCAAAGAATCAGCGGCAAGCGTCCGCCACTGCCACCCAGCGTCAAAGGCGGTGGTCACGGAGGCTCGCACGGACAGCTGACGAATCATTTCATCGAGTCGATCCTGCTGGACAAGAAGCCCATTGTCGATATCGGCGATGCCCTGAACATGACTCTGGCGGGCGTGATCGCGCACAAGTCAGCGCTCAACGGCGGCGAGTGGATGAAGATCCCCCAATACACGCTCTGATCCAACCATCAGCGCGTCCGTGGCGGTGGCTTCCAGCCGCCTGGCCCGACCCCATCCATTTCACTTGCGCGCAACCCGATGCACCATCGGTCGTGGTTTTGAAGGAAATGACTTCCCTGGCGAGCTTGAAGACGTCAGCATCCACCCGACTTCGGATGTTAGCCATTAGCCACATGCAAAAAAATCGAACCATGGGAAATCTCGCCCTGATCATCGCCTCTGTTCTCGTGTCCTTGGGGCAACTTGACGCGAAGCCGTCGCCTGCGGAAATTCTTGACGGAAAACGGACGGTTTTCCTGGGTGACAGCATCACCCAGGCCGGCACCTATGTGAGTTGCAGCTCGTATTACCTGCAGCGGCTTTATCCGGGCAAAACTTTTGATATTTACCCCCTGGGATTGTCCAGCGAAACGGTTTCTGGGTTGAGTGAGCATGGTCATGCAGGCGGACGATTTCCTCGGCCTTGTCTATTCGAGCGCCTCGGTCGATTGTTGGTAAAGGTGAAACCGGACGTCGTGTTCGCCTGTTACGGGATCAATTGCGGCATCTACCAACCGCTCGATACAAAAAGATTTGCAGCCTATCAGAACGGGGTGAAGAGGTTGATCAAGGATTGTAGGGCGGCGGGAGTGCAGCAGATCTATTTGGTCACGCCGCCCATCTATGATGCCGCGACCCAGGAAGGAGCATTCAATTACGACAACGTGATGACAGCCTACGCGAAGTGGCAGATGACGCTGGCCGGTGAGGGCGTGAAGGTCATCGGTCTCCACTCGGCGATGCGTGCAGCGCGTGATGCCCGCAGCGAGGTGTTTTCAAAGGACAAGGTGCACCCCGGCAAGGAGGGGCATCTATTTATGGCCAGGACGATATTAACTGGGCTGGGAATTCAAGTCCCCGAGGAAGACTTCGCGACCATTTCCAAGGACCCACTTTACAAGGTGGTGGACCGGATGCGCGGCCTGCGGGGGAAACAGTGGATGAACCACATCGGTTACACGCGCCAAAAACGGGTGACCCCCCAAGCC
>JARFRT010000318.1 GCA_029287105.1 Akkermansiaceae bacterium
TTCCCGCTCTGGGCCGAGCGCACCGACACCTTCGATCGCGTTGTTGCCAACGACCCCGACGCCCCGCGCGTCCGCGTGGTCGGGCAGCAGTATAGCTGGACCTACCACTACCCCGGAAACGACGGCGTGTTCGGTCGTACCGACAACGCGTTGATCACCGGCGACAACTCGCTGGGCATCGATGCCAGCGATCCCAACGGTGACGACGACTTCATCTCCACCTCCATCCTCCGTCTGCCCGTCAACCGTAACTGCATCCTGCAGGTATCCTCCAAGGACGTGATCCATAACTTTGCCATCGTACCCATGCGGATCCAGCAGGACTGTATTCCCGGCAAGGAAATCCCGATGTGGTTCAAGCCCGTCGAGGAAATGGAAACCTACGTTGTCTGCGCCCAGCTCTGCGGCGAGGCGCATGCCAACATGAAGGGGAGCATGGAGGTCATCAATGCCGAGGAGTATTACAAGTGGGCCAAGTCCCGCAGCGACGAGGAACTGGCTAAAAAGAAAAGCAGTTCCGCCAAAGTAGTTCGGCTCACCCCTTGATGGAATTCTATCAGCTCGTGGGGTTCTACCCTCGTTCCTGATTTTATATTGTCATAATAGGGGTGAATTTCAGATCCTCCTTGCTAGGCAGAGGTAGACTGTCTAAAAAGATACAGAACCTTTTTAGAATTTGTGATGCCCACCCCCACCCCTAGAAGTCCGCGCGAATTGGAACAACAAATGATGGCCGCCGCGACCCGCGGTGAGGTTTCCGCAGACATGCCATCCCCCGCTCCGTCGGATCCGGAATCCGACGCCGAACGCGTGGCCAAACCGACCATCCTCGTGGTCACGCCGGAAATCACCTATCTTCCAGAGGGTATGGGCAACATGGCCCAGCGACTCAGGGCGAAGGCCGGCGGCATGGCCGATGTTTCCGCCTCCTTGGTAAGTGCCCTCTACGATCAGGGTGCGGACGTGCACGTTGCCCTGCCCAACTACCGCAGGATTTTTAACGAGGTGGTGAAAGACCTTCATGACCGCGAGTACCAACGTGTCAGGGACAACCTCGGCGAAGACCGCATTCATCTGGCGGAAGACCGCATTTTCTATCATCGGGATGAGGTCTATGCCTCGGAGAACAAGCTGATGGCACTCGCATTCCAGCGCGAGGTCATTAACCACATCATCCCGCAGGTGAAGCCGGATTTGATCCACTGCAACGACTGGATGACGGGCCTGATTCCCGCCGTGGCGCGTCGCTTGGGAATTCCCTGCCTGATTACCATCCACAACATCCACACGGAGAAAATGACGATGGCCGAGCTTGAGGACCGCGGGATTGATGTGGCCGAGTTCTGGAACCACCTCTACTTTGAAAATCCGCCGTATTCCTATGAAGAATCGCGCGATAGCAATATGACCGACTTGCTCGCGAGCGGTATTTTCGCAGCCAACCATGTCAACTCGGTGAGTGAAACATTTCTGCATGAGGTCGTGGAGGGGAAACACAGCTTTGTCCCCGACTCCATCCGCGGCGAGCTTACCAACAAGCTGCACGCCGGCTGTGCCAGCGGCATTCTGAATGCTCCGGATGTTTCCTACGATCCCGCCACCGATTCAGCCCTTGAGCTTAACTATGACCACAGCAATGTCATGGAGGGTAAGGCGATCAATAAGAAGAAGCTTCAGGAGCGCGCCGGCTTGGTCGTCGACCCCGATGCGCCGGTCTTCTTTTGGCCGTCGCGCCTCGATCCGATGCAGAAGGGCTGCCAACTGCTTGCGGACATCCTGTATCAAATGATTGCCGATCACTCGGACATCGGCCTTCAGGTGGCCATCATCGCCAACGGCTCTTTCCAGGGCCATTTCCACAACATTGTCGAGATGCACGGGCTCCAGGGCCGTGTCGCCGTCGAGGATTTCAACGAGGACTACTCACGGCTCGGCTATGCCGGCTCTGACTTCATGCTCATGCCCTCGCGTTTCGAACCCTGCGGGCTGCCGCAGATGGTGAGCCCGAAGTACGGCACACTCTCGGTGGTACACGATACCGGTGGCATCCATGACACTGTCGAGCACATGCATCACGATTGCAGCATGGGCAACGGCTTCCGCTTTCAGCACTACAGCCCGGACGGACTGCGCTGGGCGGTCGACGAGGCGGTCGGTTTCTACCGGCGCTCCCCCGAGGAGAAGGAGCATACACTCTCGCGGATCATGCGTGAGTCAGCGGAACGCTTCAACCACACCACCACGGCGGCGTCCTACATTGCACTTTATGAAAAAATGCTCGGCCAGAAGGTGGGCAGGTAGGCGATGAGCCGGATGGCCATCGCCGAGCAGGCCAAGAGCTGTTAAGCGGATCCATGGTTTCTACCTCCGGACTTCATTTCCGGGACTTCATTTCCTTGTCGAAGCCGATGGGCTGCTGTATGAGTAGCAAAGAGAATCAATCGAATGAACCGCTTACTTACCTCCCTTATCAAGCCCCGCATATTCCTCGGGCTCGCGCTGATCGTGTCGGCGGGTGGCATGTTGGTTTATTTGTCACTGATAGGAAAGCTTGAGACTTGGGTGGCCTATCTGGATTCGGACACCTTGAGCATTGTGTTGGGGGACAGTCGGCTTTCAATCTACCTGCTGCTGAAGGCGACACTGATCATCGTCACCTTGCTTTGGTTCACAGGGGTGCTTACGCATTATGCGAATCACCGCATCAGAGCCATACCCGGGCTTCGCAAGGGCAACAAGGCACTGCTCAGCAAAGTCATCCAGATTGCCATCTATTTTATAGCCATCCTGCTAGGAACACACGCCTTGGGTATTAATATCGCCGCGCTTGCCATTGTCGGTGGAACAATTGGTATAGGTATCGGCTTCGGCCTACAAAAAATCACATCCAATTTTATCAGTGGGATGATCCTGCTTTTTGAAAAATCGATTGAGGAAGACGATCTTGTCGAGCTTAGCGGAGGGGTTCTCGGCTACGTGCGCCAAATATACGCGCGCTACACACTGATAGAAACCATTGACGGCAAGGATGTGATGGTGCCTAACGAGGAATTTATCATTCAGCAGGTGACCAACCTCTCCTACAGCAATACCCGTGGCCGCATTGAAGTGGCTGTCGGTGTTTCCTATGACTCGGATGCCGAGCTTGCCATGGAGATCATGCTCGACGTGGCAGCCAGCCACGCC
>JARFRT010000326.1 GCA_029287105.1 Akkermansiaceae bacterium
TTGGTTTTCGTCGGCAGCGTCAGTTGTGTATAAGTGACAGACTTTGCGGCACCGCCGGTATTGATTGTGAAATCGGCTTGGGGGCTGACAACACCCGAGATGCTGGTGCATTTCGGAGGTAAGGCGGTGCTGGGTATCCTGACTTCCAGCGCCCTCTACTATGTGTTTTTCCGCAAGGAGCTTGCTGCCATGGGTGCCGGTCTTCCGGACACCGATGGTGATGGCAAGGGAGACCTCAAGGTGGATAGCGGGCCTATCCCGCTGTGGATCACACTGACGCATCTTGTGTTTATGGGGTGGACGGTATTTTTTTCCCATACGCCGCCGATGTTTGTCGGGGGTTTCCTGTTCTTCCTCGCCTTCCGCCAGGCCACGGAGCACCATCAGGACAAGGTGCATCTGCGCGGTCCGATTCTTGTGGGTTTCTTTCTCGCCGGCCTTGTGATCCACGGTGGTCTTCAGGGTTGGTGGTTGGCACCCGTTCTCTCCAGTCTGGGTGAATTGCCTCTGTTCCTCGGATCCGTTTTGTTGACGTCCTTTAACGACAATGCGGCGATCACATTTCTCGCCAGCCAGGTCGATGGGCTTGATCCTGCATTCAAGTATGCCGTGTTGGCCGGGGCTGTTTCCGGGGGGGGGCTGACCGTGATTGCCAACGCCCCCAACCCGGCGGGCCAGGCGCTGCTGGGCCGGTTCTTTGGCGATGGTGTGTCGCCGGCCAAGCTGCTGCTGGGTGCCTTGATCCCTACGGTCATCGTTTCCCTCTTCATGATGCTCTGGCCCGATCCCACCAAGGGGGAAATCTTTGAACAAAATGCGCCCAAGCCGGTGGAGGCAACGGCGGCCCCTGATCATTAACTTGAAAATAGTGTTATGTTTACCGGACTGATTGAAGCTACTGGCAGGGTGCGCTCGCTCGAGCTGCGCGGGGAGCAAGCGAGGCTTGTGATTGAGATTCCTTTTGCCGCCGAGCTTGCCGACGGCGAGTCGGTGGCAGTCAACGGCTGTTGCCTGACCGTCACGGCCTGCGACGGTCAAACGGCCAGTTTTGATGTCTTGAAACAGACACTCAGCGTGACCTCGCTGGGTGAGCTCAGCGCGGGCCGGCTGGTCAACCTCGAACGGGCGATGCTGGCCGGCGACCGCTTCGGTGGCCATTTCGTGCAAGGGCATGTCGATGCCACCGGCGAAATTCTCGATCTCTCGCCGCACGGTCAGGACCATCGCCTGGAGATTGCCCTGCCCCGTGACATCCAGCAGCTCTGCATCGATAAGGGCTCCCTGGCCATCGATGGCATCTCGCTAACGATCGCAGAACTCAAGGAGAACAGCGCGGTTTTCTGGATCATCCCACACACCATGGAGCTCACCCGGCTCAGCGACGCGGCGGTCGGCCAGAAAGTGAACCTTGAGGCCGACGTCATTGCCAAACACGTTGCGCGAATGGTAGGGCAAGTTACCAACTTGCCGGCAGGATGTGAGCCTGGGTAGCTGATTTGTGAGGCTGCAACCCTGCTTCAACGTGCACCCAGTTGCCACTCTCGCTTGAAATCAGCCCAAGCGGCCTCGGTAAGCTCACGCTTGCGCAATGCCTTGCCTACCATCGCCCCGTGGAATGCCGCACCCGCTCGGACCATGTGAGCACTGCTCGCTGGGTGCCCGGACCATGTTGGATCCTGATCAAGCGGACAGGCCTCAAAAATGCGATTGATCCAGGCGGTCAGTTTCGGGCCAACGCACCAAACGACTTCGTCTTTCGAGGCTGCTTGGCGAAACAACTTGGGCGTCTGAAATTCGATGACCGGCTTGTCATCCGTGTTAAGCGGATAGTCATCGAACAAAGCCCGTGCAGCGGTCAGATTGCCCGCATAGAGGAAGGGCATTGATTCCGGTTCGACTCGCACCATGTCAGGGGTGGTTTCCCACCAGTTAAGTCCCTCGACCGCCTTGCGCATGGTCTCCCCGTTACCGGCGGGTGGCACTCTCATGGGCGCCGCCTCAAGCTGGCCGATCAGCGCCACCTTCTCCATGCCTGGCGCAAAATTGTTGCGCCACATGGTTACTTGTCCGAACGCTTCCTGCATCGTGCGCACGATCACCCCGAATTCATAGTCGGTGATCTGATAGAGGGGTAGCCACTGTACAAACACTCCCTTCGGGTTGAGTTTCTCTGCCACTATCCGGTAATGGTCGAGGCTGTACAAACTGCCCGCCCCGCGCCGATAGGGGAGGAATAAATCGGCGTTGATCATGTCATAGTGCTCATCTGTCGCCATCAGGAAATGACGCCCGTCCTCAATCATGATGGTCGATCGCGGGTCATCGAACACACCACCGGTCATGATCGGCGGAATCCAGTCCTTGGCTGCCTTCACCACGGCTTCGGTCAACTCACAAGTGACAACCCGCTCAACTTTTGGAAAGCGTTTGTCCAATGCCGCCCCGGCTGACATGCCTGTGCCCAATCCGATGAAGCAGATGCTGCGCGTATCCGGAAAAAGGTGCAATGGGATGCGCGCCTGATTGACTTGTTCGACGTAGGCCCCGGTCGATCCGAGCGTGTAGCCGGCATTGATCATGATGGCTCGGTGCCCATCCGACTTCTTGACTACTGCCACCGTGCAGTCATGGCTCTCCCAAGCCTGCAGTATCTCGACAGGCTTTTTGTTGGGAATGGTGCTCAGTATTCGTAAGTTCGTCGGATCAAGGGAGGTGAATAACAGCAGCAAAAACACACCGGCAACGACTCTGCAGCCAATTCCTATGCGGCCCCACCCGATAGGTAATATCAGCGCAACGACCAGGTAGATCGCGGATAGGATCTGCAAGCTGCCCCACATGCCCCACAATGGAAGCATCACAAAACCACAAAGCAGCGAACCGCTGATCGCTCCGGCGGTATTGATCGCCAGCAGTCGCCCAAGTGTCCGTCCCGGAATGCGTGCATCGCGCTCCGCAATTTTCATCAGAAAGGGAAACACCGTGCCGAGAGCAATCACCACATAGCCAATGCCGCCAATCACCATTTTGAATGAGGATTGCACGTAATCCCCCCAAGCTTCCAAGGTGTGTGATGGCTCTAAATCATGGGTGACGTGCATCAACAACGAGGGCCCGACGACCAGCAGGCAGCCTCCCAGGACAGCGAGTATGCCGAGGGTCTGCATCGGGCGCTGAGAGAAACGTGAAATGACGGCACTAATTCCGGCACCCAAGGCCAGGCCAATGAGAACCACCACCAGTGTGATGGCAAATGAGTAGACGGAATTCTCATGAACCTGGGCAAACACCCGCGTCCACAGGACCTCCAAAGCCAATACCACAAATCCCGAGAAAAAGCACAAGCCGCCAAGCGCCAGCCTATGCCGCAGGGGGGATGATTGCGACGTTGCTTGGTCGCTGTCTTTGATGGGTTCCTCTCCTGCCTGATGCGGTTCCGCACGCGAGAACTTCAAAGCCAGTGCGCCGACAGCCAGTGAGGTCAGCAGCGCCAGCCCACAAGTCATCCGGTAGCCCAATGACGGGATCAATAAAAAAACGGCGGCCACCACCCCCATAGCCGCGCCGAGAGTGTTCAGGCTGTAGAGTGTGGCGGCCATCCGGCCGAAGCGCTCGCGCTCGCGTATCACCACCTGCCCGATAGCAGGGACGGTGCCGCCCATGAAAAAGGCTCCCGGAAATACCAGCAGCAGAGCCAGCGCGAACTTCAAGAGCAGCATCCACTCTTTGCCGCCCGCCCACCCGTAGAGCCACGGATAGATGACGGCGAACAGCTTGAGTATCACAAAGTAAATCAGCGCACTACCTGCGATACCGAACTCCAACAAGGCATAGAGTCGCAATGGACGGGTGTATGAGCCCGCCTTCCTTCCCCACCACCAACTACCGACCCCGAGCCCGGCAAAAAAAGCCGCCAAAGTAGCCGATGCGGCCTGCGCCGTATTTCCGAACAGCAAACCC
This sequence comes from Akkermansiaceae bacterium, assembly GCA_029287105.1. Classification (GTDB taxonomy): domain Bacteria; phylum Verrucomicrobiota; class Verrucomicrobiia; order Verrucomicrobiales; family Akkermansiaceae; genus Oceaniferula. The sequence continues at coordinate 3,961 of JARFRT010000326.1, forward strand.
AATTGCTTCATCCATAGAATCTGATAGATCAAGCCTGCAAAACCGGAGGCAAATACCAGTGCCAAAATGGCAAGCCCGCTCACCTGAACGGTCTTGGTGTCGACTGCTAGGCGTTTGTTTTTCGGGCGGGGTTTTGGAGTTGCTGGCATGGCGAAGACTGGTGGTTAAACAAAAGGGAGTAAAGGCAGGACGATTTGTAATGCAATGATTGAACTGAAGGGTAAGTGCGCTGCTTTCCGGATCGTCCATCCTAGCACGGGCAGCCGATCAATGGGAAACTTGTCCTACTTGGTGTATCGCCGCAGCTCGAAGGTTGCGTATGTTTCCTCGGTAGTGACGTGGGGAAAGTCAGCCATAAAGGGAGGAAAGCAGGTGTCGCCCGGGTAGTTTTCATACACATGGGAAACGAGGATTTCATCCAATTTTGGCATGAAGAGATCGTAAACCTGTGCACCGCCAATAATGTAAACTTGGGGGTCGATGAGCTGGATTTTTTGGAGGTCATCGGGGCAATGGATCACGGTGGCTCCCTCAGCGGTCCATGCGGGGTCCCGTGTCAGGACGATACTTTGACGGTTTGGAAGTGGTCTGCCAATGGAGTCCCAAGTCTTACGCCCCATCACGATCGGGTGTCCGGTGGTGTGCCGTTTGAAGAGTTTTAAATCCTCGGGCAAATGCCACGGGAGCCCTCCGTCTTTGCCGATGACCCGGTCCGGGGTCATGGCAACGATGGCGGTGAGTTTGAGTTTCGTTTTCATGGGGGATTCTACACGCTCACGGCGGCCTTGATGTGGGGCTCGGGATTGTAATCGCGGAGTTCGAAGTCGTCACCGGTGAAGCCGAGGATGTCATCCACCTCCGGATTGATCCACATGGTGGGCAGGGGTTTGGGGGTGCGGGTCAACTGGAGGTTCGCTTGCTCGATGTGATTGCTATAAAGGTGCAGGTCGCCGAAGGTGTGGACGAAGTCGCGTGCTTCGTAGCCGCAGACCTGGGCGACCATCATAGTGAGCAGCGCATACGAGGCGATGTTGAAGGGGACACCGAGAAAGAGGTCGGCGCTGCGCTGGTATAGCTGGCAGGACAGGCCGGGTTTTTCCGAGTCGATGTCATGCACGTAGAACTGGAAGAGCATGTGGCAGGGGGGCAGTGCCATTTGGTCGACTTTGCCGACGTTCCACGCCGAGACCAGGTGGCGGCGCGAGTGCGGGTTGTTTTTCAGGCCGTCGATGAGTCGTTCAATCTGGTCGATGGTCTCGCCGTTGTCGCCTTCCCATGCGCGCCATTGTTGGCCGTAGACGGGGCCGAGCTCACCGTTTTCATCGGCCCATTCGTCCCAGATACGGACGCCATTTTCCTTGAGGTAAGCAATGTTGGTATCACCTTTGAGGAACCAGAGCAGTTCGTGGATGATGGAGCGGAGGTGCAGTTTTTTGGTGGTGAGGCAGGGGAATCCTTGGCGGAGGTCGTAGCGGGCTTGCCGACCGAAAACCGAGCGCGTGCCGGTGCCGGTGCGGTCGGTGCGGGTTTCGCCGTTGTCGAGCACGTCGGTGAGGAGGTCGAGATACTGCTGCATAAGGAGGAGATTGGAGAAGTGGGGGGGGATAAGCAAGATGATTAGTCATTTGCTCCCGGCCCTTTGCGGAAGTTTTTCTTTTCCGACTGTTTCGATTTGTCGTCGAGCATGCGGTTTTTCGACCGGCGTGACCGGCGTCGTTTTTGGCGGCGGATTTTTTCGCGAGCCTGGGTGCGGGCGGATTTTTTGCCGTCGCGGATTTCCTCGAGTCGTTCGCAGAGTTCGCGTCGGGCGATGTAGCGGTTGAGTTCGCGCGACCGTTGCTGCTGGCATTTGACCTCGATGCCGCTGGTGAGGTGCTTGAGGTAAACGCAGGAGGCGGTTTTGTTGATTTTCTGGCCACCACTGCCGCTGCCCTGGATGAATTTTTCCAGCAGGGTGTCCTCGGTGATTCCGAGACCCGTCATCCTGGCCTCAAGGGCGGCTATTTTATCTGGGGAAGGCACTTGGGAATGGAGGAATGAAGCAGTGAAAAGTGGAGAGATGGCTTATTGAATAGAGGCGATGTATTCTCGCACGGCGTGATTGATTTCACCAGCGACATCAGCGCGGACGGTGGCAAAGGGTGGGACGAACCATGGGTAGGAGCCGATAATGTCGGTGATGACGGCGATTTCACCGTCACAGGTTTGTTGGGTGGAGGTTCCTTTGCAACCGATGCCGATGGTGGGGATGTCGAGACGGGAAGTGATGGTTTCAGCGAGCTCGGGCACGACGCTTTCCAAGACGATGGCGAAACACCCGGCTTCCTGTAGCGCGAGTGCACCTTTGAGGATGGCGCTCGATTCCGCCTCGGTCTTCCCTTTCTTTTTATACCCGCCTTCTTCCCGCACCCGCTGCGGCAGCATGCCGTGGTGGCCGATGACCGGGATGCCAGCCCCAATGATGCTGCGGATTTTTTCGACCTGGCGGATACCTCCTTCCAGTTTGACGGCATCGGCTCCGGCATTGACCAAAGTGCGGGCGGTGGCGAGCGCCTGCTGCGGTGTTTGGTAGCTGTGGATCGGCATGTCACCAACCACGAGGGCGTTGCGCACACCCCGGGCAACGGCTGCCGTGTGGTGCTCCATCATGGCGAGGGTCACATGGGTGGTGTCGGGAAATCCGAGTACGACCATGCCGAGGGAGTCGCCTACAAGGATGATGTCCACACCGGCCTCGTCGAGCAACCGGCCGGTTGGGTAATCATAGGCGGTGAGTGCGGAGACCGGGCGGCCCCCACCTTTCATGGCTTTGATGGCGTTGGCTTTTTCGGTCGGGTTCACAACGTATTACGGGGGCTACCATTCTGACTGCACAAGATTAAGCGGTGGCTCGCCGGAGTCAAGGTGATGCAGGTGTTCGGTGATCGTCGCCTTGTCGCCCGGAAGGATCAAGTGAGGGCGGATGTCTGCCAGTGGCTGCAGCACGAAGAGTCGGTGCGTGAGCTGTGGATGTGGGATGGTGAGGATACCTCCACCGATGGTTTCGGCACCGAAATAGAGGATGTCGACATCGATGATCCGTGGAGCATTGGTTTGGTGTACGACCCCCCGGCCAAAGTGGAACTCGATGCCCTGGGTGTATTCGAGAAGCTCGTGGGGGCGGCCTACATAGTCGATTTCGATGACGGTGTTATAGAAGTCGGGTGAGTTCGGCGGGCAGTCGAGTGGCTCGGACTGGTAGACGGGGGCCTGCATGTAGAGCGCGTCCTCCGGCATGAGTTTACGCAGCATGTCACGTGCCGTCCTCAGGTGGGCCAAGCGGTTTCCGAGGTTGGAGCCAAGGGCGATGCCTACACGTGTTGCCATTTAAATGAATGATTGGGGAAATGAGGGAATGGAGCGACGGGCTATTTCAGGCCGAGGACGTCCTGCATGTCGTAGAGTCCTGCGGGTTGGTCTTGCAGCCAGACGGCGGCCCGGACGGCTCCGGAGGCGAAGGTCATCCGGCTGGACGCCTTGTGGGTGAGCTCGACACGTTCGCCGTCGGCGGCAAACATGACGGTGTGATCACCGACGACATCTCCGCCGCGCAGGGTGTGCATTCCAATTTCCTGATGCGGGCGTGCTCCGATATTGCCGACGCGACCATGGACGACATCCTTTTCATACTGCGTGTTGGTTTCCTCATTGAGGATTTCCAGCAGGCGGCGTGCGGTGCCCGAGGGGGCGTCGATTTTGTGCCGGTGGTGCATTTCCGTGACCTCGATATCAAAGCGATCGTTGCCGAGGATCCGGGCTGCTTTCCGGGTGAGCCAAAACAGGGTGTTGACGCCCACGGAAAAGTTCGGAGCGAAGACGATGGGCAGGGTCTTGGCGGCGTCGATGATGCCGGCTTTTTCTTCGTCGGTGTGGCCAGTGGTCCCGATGACTAACGGGGTGTTTGTGGCTAATGCGGCATCAATGACGGCGCCGGTGAAGTGATGTACGGTGAAGTCGATGGCGGCATCGACATTCTGGAAACAGCAGGCGAGGTCATCGCACTCGTCATGTGTGCTCGCGACTTCGGTGTCCGGGTTTTCGTTTCCTGCCTCGATGAGAGTCTGGCCCATGCGGCCGCTGCGTCCTGTGATGAGTAGTTTGGTCATTGGGTGCTTGGTTGAGTGGTTGGTTGCGATTAGCCGACGTTAGAGAGTGCGCTGTATCCAGATTCGTAGCATTGGAACGGAAGGTTTGGGGCGATGCGGCGATGCGGGGGAGCCTGCCTTGAAAAGACGCATAAAGACGATTTAGATCAACCCGTAATCAGCGAGAGCTTTGCTGAGCAGGCTTTCGTTTTCCGGGGAGAGGTTGACCATGGGGAGTCGGATTTCACGGCTGCAATGACCCAGAAGGGCGACGGCGGTCTTGATGGGGACCGGATTGGTGTCGATGGACATCAGGGTTTTGAACAGGGGTTCATATTGGCTCTGGATGGCCTCGGCATCCGCGGTCCGCCCTTCGCTCATGGCGCGAACGAGATTGGACATGACATCGGGGATGATGTTGGATGCCACTGAAACGAGCCCCACAGCGCCGCGCTTCATAAACTCAATGGTGAGCGGATCATCACCCGAGAGGATCTGGAAGTCGTCCGGAAGGGCAGCCCTGATCTGGGTGACGCGCTCGGGATTTCCGCCTGCTTCCTTGTTGGCGATGATCGTCGGGCAGTCAGCCGCGAGGCGTGCGATGGTGTCAACGGCAATCTCGATAACGGACCGTCCGGGAATGCTGTAGAGCATCATGGGGAGGTCGGTGGCTTCTGCGATGGCCTTGTAGTGCTGGTAGAGGCCTTCCTGGGATGGTTTGTTGTAATAGGGGCAGACCTGGAGCGTGCCATCGACACCGATCTTGGCCGCCTCGGTGGTGAGTTGGATGGCTTCGGCGGTGGCATTGGCACCTGTGCCGGCGATGACCTTGACCCTGCCGGCGGCGTATTCGACGGCGAGTTCAATGACACGCATGTGCTCCTTGCGTCCGAGGGTAGGGGATTCTCCGGTGGTGCCGCAGGGGACGATACCCTCGACGCCTCCGTCGACCTGACGGTCGATCAGAGCGCGGAATGCGGTGGTGTCGACATTGCCGTCGCGGAAGGGTGTGATCAGTGCTGTGTGGGTGCCTTGGAACATGGTATTGGGTTGGAAGTGGTTGCTTGGGATATGATGAAAATCAAAGGGTGATGTCTCCTTCAAAGACAAAATCGGCGGGGCCGGTCAGGGTGACATCACAGAAGGAATCGGACTCGTAGTTATCAAATCCGATCTCGAGTGTTTCGCCACCCTCGACATCGACTTGTACCGGGCTGGCGGCCTGGGTGAGGAGATGGTGGATCAGGGCGCAGGCGACCATGCCGGTGCCGCAGGCGAGGGTTTCCCCTTCCACGCCGCGTTCGTAAGTGCGGATGGCAATGTGGTTGGCGTCGATGACTTTGGCGAAGTTGGCATTGGTTCCATTGGGGGCAAAGTGGTCGTGGTAGCGCAGGGCGGCACCGTGCCGGGTGACATCAAGATTTTCCAGGTCATCGACAAAGACGACGGCGTGGGGTACGCCCGTGTTGACGGCGTGAACGGCCTCGTTGAGGCCGTCGATATGGATATCGGCATTGAGTTCGAGGCCGAACGGGTCCGACATCGCGATTCGCACGTTGGTGCCGATGAGTTCGGCACTCAACCTGCCCGCGATGGTTTCGAAGCTGACGGTCCGGGTGCCGTCTCCGGTCAGGCGGGCGGTGTACTTGCCAAAGCAGCGGGCGCCGTTGCCACACATCTCAGCCTCTCCGCCGTCGGCATTGTAGTAACGGAACTTGTAATCGGCACCTTTCTCGGCGGGTTCAACCGCAAGCAGTCCATCGGCGCCGATGCCGCGCTGGCGGTCGCATAAAAAGGCGATCTGCGCACGGCTGAGGTTGATTTCGAGCTTGCGGTTATCGATGACAACGAAGTCGTTGCCCGCGCCGTTCATTTTATGAAAGTGGAGTGTCATGATGATGTCCGGCTTAGCGGCGGGAGTTTTTGGTCGCGTTAATAAGAGGGGCAGTGAAGGCGCTGACGATTTCGGGGAGTGCGGGGTCGGTGGCGTTTTCCGCAATCTGGTGGACGATGGCGGATCCGACCACAACGCCGTCCGAGGCAAGGGCGACGGCGGCGGCCTGTTCGGCGGTGTTGATGCCAAAGCCGACGCAGACCGGGGTGTCCGTGTGTTTTTTGATCGATGCCACCAGGCTGCCGACACTTGCCGACGGTGCGGCCTGGGCACCGGTGACTCCCATACGTGAGAGCGCGTAAATGAATCCTTCCGACTGTCCGGCAAGCATTTGCATCCGCTCCGGAGGGGTGGAGGGGGAGATCAGGGTGATGTGCTTGAGCCCCTCGGAACAGGCGAGTTCCTTGTTCTGGCTTATTTCATCCGGGGGCAGGTCGAGGAGCAGAATGCCATCGGCCCCCGCGGCAGCGGCATCGCTATGGAATTGTTCATAACCGTACGCGTAAACGGGGTTGAGATAGGTGAAGAGTACGATCGCCGTGTCGTGGGTGCTGCGGAAGTCGCGGATGAACTGCATCAGCTTGGGAACTGACATGCCATGCTTCAGCGCACGCTCCGCAGCGAGTTGGTTGACGATGCCGTCGGCCTGCGGATCGGAGAAGGGGACGCCGAGTTCGATGACATCGGCGCCCGCATCGGCAAGCGCCCGGACGGTCGCCAGAGAGGCGTCCAGATTGGGGTCGCCGGCACAGACATAGGCGACGAATGCCGCTTCGTTCTGTTCGCGAAGGCGCTGGAAAGTGGTATCGATGCGGTTGCTCATGGTGTTTGGTAGGGCTGGAATAAGCTGGTTTGGCGAAAAAGGAAACCCTGAAACACGCCCGAAGGCTATCATTTTTGGGTCGTGGGGCTTAAAATGAGGGCCCGGAGTCACAGGCCCTGTTTTTTTGCAAGATTAATTAAGAGTAATTGATAATCTTTTTTC
>JARFRT010000355.1 GCA_029287105.1 Akkermansiaceae bacterium
TCTCCGAAGTGCGGATGAAACGCGGCGATCAGCAAGAGATGATCATCCAGGACTTCATGCCCTCCGATTACATCCTGCATGCCCTTGAACGCTAGGGATTCAAAAAGCCAAACGACCTCTATTTCTCAAAATGCGGCTTCAATCCGCCCTTGATTCCAACCCCTAAATACCCAATAGGTCGATGCGACACGACGCCAACCTTTTAGAATTGTCAGCACCCCCATTTCCCTATTGATTCCCCCCCGACTCCCGTCACATTCCTTCATTTGTTCATTCCTCCAATTATCCATTCCCCATGATTCCCAACGTCCTCGCCGAACGCTACGCCTCCGCCGCCATCTCCGAAATCTGGTCCGCCGAAGGCCGTATTGTGCTCGAACGCGAGTTCTGGATCGCGGTCATGAAAGCCCAGAGAGAGCTCGGGCTCGATATCCCCCAAGAGGCCATCGATGCCTACGAGTCGGTCAAGTACCAGGTCAATCTCGACGCCATCATGGAACGTGAACGGATCACGCGCCACGACGTCAAGGCGCGTATCGAGGAGTTCTGCGATCTTGCCGGTCACCAACACATCCACAAGGGCATGACCTCGCGCGATCTTACCGAAAACGTCGAGCAACTCCAGGTCTACAGGTCACTACTCGTTATCCGCGACAAAACCATCGCCACGCTCGCCCGGATGAAACAGCGCTCGATCCAGTGGCGCGACCTCGTCATCACCGCCCGCACCCACAACGTGGCGGCACAGCCGACCACCTTCGGCAAACGTATCGCCATGACCGGCGAGGAACTGCTCGGCGCGCTCGGCATGCTCAATCACCTGGTCGACACCTACCCGGTGCGCGGCCTCAAGGGTGCCGTCGGCACCCAGATGGACCAGCTCTCCCTGTTTGATGGCGACGCCGGCAAAGCCGCCCAACTCGAACAAAAAGTCTGCTCGCACCTCGGTATCCCCGAAGTTTTCACCAACGTCGGCCAAGTCTACCCGCGCTCGCTCGACCTGCGCACCGTTTCCATCCTCGCCGACATCGCATCCGGCCCGTCCTCACTCTGTAAAACGCTCCGGCTCATGGCCGGCCACGAGACCGCCAGCGAAGGGTTTGCCAAGGGCCAGACCGGCTCGAGCGCCATGCCGCACAAGATGAACTCGCGCTCCTGCGAACGCGTCAACGGCTTCCACGTCATCCTCAAAGGCCATGTCACCATGGCCGGCGGCCTCGCCGGCGACCAATGGAACGAGGGCGATGTCTCCTGCTCCGTGGTCCGCCGCCTCATGCTCCCCGATGCCTTCTACGCCCTCGACGGCTTGTTCGAAACCTTCCTCACCGTGCTCGGCCAGATGGACGCCTACCCGGCTGTCATCGAGGCCGAAAACAACCATTACCTCCCCTTCCTCATGACCACCACCATCATGATGGAAGCGGTCAAGGCCGGCGTCGGACGCGAAGCCGCCCACAGCGCCATCAAGGAACACGCCGTCGCCACCGTCAACGACCTCCGCGCCGGCACCATCCGCGAAAACAACCTGCTCGAACGCCTCGCCGGCGACGACCGCATCCCGCTGAGCCAGGACCAGCTCGACGCCCTGCTCGCCGAGGGACGGGAAAATACCGGGACGGCCCGCAGCCAGGTCGATTGCTTCGCCGCCGAGGTGGAAAAACTCGAAACCAGCCACCCTGACGCCGCCAATTACCAGCCTGGCGCCATTTTGTAGCCGGCTTTGCGAGATCGCAACCAACTTACGATCAACAACTTAAGAAAAAAGCCCCAATTTTCTGCATTTTTTTTGCAGTTTCTTTGAACGTTTGCTGCACTCGGGGGTCTACGGCTAATGAGAACGACGTGCTAGTCGCGAAGTTCTTATTCATGTAAGGGTGAATTGCAGATGTCAGCTTTATTCATGTTATCAGCGTGTTGAAGTTGTAATCTCGGAAAGCCGTAGGAAAGGGTCCCCCCCAACCTACGGCTTTTTTCTGTACCTCCATTCCTCCATTGATCCATTTATTCATTTATCCGCCCTCAGTGGAAAATCCGTGTTGAGTTCTCCGTATCAGCCTATAGATTCCCGCGTCATGAATCCCGCCTGCCCGGTACCTCCATCCATGATATCATCCACCATCACATCTCCTATGAAAGCCAGCATCCTCAGTTCACTCGCCGTTATCACCTTCTGCAGTCACCTCCACGCCCGCGATACCGCCGCCGCCTCGGCAGCCCCAGCCGCCGATCTGGTTGCGGATCAGGCCGCCGCGCCCAGCAAGAAATCCGAGCAAACCAGACTCGCCGAGGAAAATGCCCTACTCGCCGAGAAAACCAAAAGAGACCTCGCCGAACTCACCGCCCAGGTCCAAAAACTCAAACTTGAAAAAGAGCTGATCACCGAGCAGTTCGCCCTCGCCGAACTCAAACGCAAGCAAGCGTCGCAACAGTCCGATATCCAATTCGCCGCCGAATTCGAGGAAATCACCCGCACGGCCGAGGTCGCCAAAGCCAAAGCCAGCCAGGCTGCGAGCGAGCTGAAAATCAAACAGGCCGAGTGGGGTATGCAAACCGCCAGCCTCGAGGCTGAGATCAGCGTGCTGGAAACCCAGCAAAAACGCGACGGCTACGCCAACGCCCAACCCGTCTACCTCGACAACCCGCTCAAGGACGACGGCACCCTGGTCATCTCCGACCGCCGTATCGCCATGAACGGCCCGGTCACCTACAACACCGCCGAACACATCACCACACGGATCAACTACTTCAATAACAAGGATAGCCAAAAACCCATCTTCATCGTCATCGACACCTCTCCGGGTGGCTCGGTCATGGCCGGATATCGTATCCTCAAAGCCATGGAAGGCAGTACCGCCCCGGTCTATGTGGTGGTCAAGTCCTTCGCGGCCTCCATGGCCGCCTCCATCTGCACTCTGGCGGAAAAGTCCTACGCCTACCCGAACGCCGTCATCCTTCACCATCAGATCAGTTCCACCTACTTCCTCACCCGTTTGAATCTCACCGAACAAAAAGAATCCTACGAGGAATCCCAACAATGGTGGAAGCGCCTTGCCAGCCCGATTGCCCAAAAAATGGGCATCAGCAACGAGGAGTTCATCAAGAGGTTGTATGCCAAGACAAGTTCCGGCGAGTGGACGGAATTCGGCATTGAGGCACAATAGCTGATATGGGTCGACCACTTCGTCGAGCGAATCCACGAGACGTCCCTGCTGAAAAACCCTGACGCCCAGAAAGCCGCCCCCACCACCTCCTACCATGGCC
>JARFRT010000369.1 GCA_029287105.1 Akkermansiaceae bacterium
GCTACCTCGTCCGCATGGAGGAAATGCGACAGTCGATCGGCATCATCCGCCAGATTCTCGCGGACCTTCCCGATGGCCCGGTCAACATCGCCGACTCAAAAAACATGCTACCCGCCAAGGACAAGGTGCTGACCAACATGGAGGAACTCATCCACCACTTCATCGTCGCTACCCAGGGCATTGAGGCCCCCGCCGGCGAAGTCTACTTCGGCGCGGAAAACCCGAAGGGTGAACTTGGATTCTACATCAACTCCAAAGGCGGCGGCGTGCCGCATCGGATGAAAATCCGCTCCCCGTCCTTCGTCAACCTCTCGATCCTCGCCCACATGATCCCCGGCCACATGGTTTCCGATGTCCCTGCCATCCTCGGCTCACTCGATTTCGTCATGGGCGAATGCGACCGGTAATCATCGGTCACGAGGCAATGGTCATTGGTTCCTATCCTGCCACATCAACCCCAGCAAAAGTCTGAAAAATTCTGTTAATTCTGTCTGAACAAAATGGACACCCCCACCACCTTCCCACCCTTTGCGGTGACCGCCGAGATTGATGCGGATGCCGACGAGAGCATCAGCCACTATCCGGCTGATAAAAAACGCTCCGCCGTCCTGCCGCTGCTGCACATCATCCAACGCAACTTCGGATTCATCAGCAAAGACGCCACCCTCTGGGTCGCCGAAAAACTCGGCCTCGAACCCATGCAGGTCCACGAGGTCGTCTCATTCTACCCAGGGCTGCGGGAACATGCGCCCGGCAAGTACCACTTCCGCGTCTGCCGCACCCTGTCCTGCGCCATGGCCGGCTCCGCCGAACTCATGGACCGCCTCTGCGAGCTCACCGGCATCGACCGCTCCCAGAGCGACTCGCACCATAACCCGATCGCCGTCTCGCCCTGCGGCCAGTGGTCGGTCGAATTCGCCGAATGCCTTGCCTCCTGCGGCACCGGCCCGGTCTGCATGGTCAACGACGACTTCCACGAAGAGATCCCGGCGGATAAGGCCCAGGAACTGCTCAACCAGTACAAGGCCTGACCGGCGGGCACCCCATATCCATAAAGACCTAAGATGAGTGACATCCAATATCTCCCCGGCAAGGAACCCCATCCTTGTGAATACCGCATGATCTTTAAGAACATCGATCGTGCAGGCTGGGACCCATCGATCGATTGCTATCTCAACGACGGCGGCTACGAACAGTTGAAAAAAGCCATCAAAATGGAGCCCCAGGCCATCACCAACGAAGTCAAAGCCTCGGGCCTCCGCGGACGGGGCGGCGCCGGCTTCCCCACTGGTGTGAAATGGGGGTTCATCCCGCCCAACAACACCAAGCCGGTCTACCTCATCTGCAACTGCGACGAATCAGAGCCCGGCACCTTCAAGGACCGCTACATCGTCCACCAGGACCCTCACCAGCTCCTCGAGGGCATGATCATCTCCTGTTTTGCCGTCGGCGCCCACACCGCCTACATCTACATGCGTGAGGAATTCCCCGAGGCCGCCACCATCATGGAAAAAGCCATCGAGGAGGCACGCGCCAAAAACCTCGTCGGCAACGACGTCCTCGGCTCCGGCTTCGACCTTGAAATCTACATCCATCGCGGCGCCGGCGCCTACATCTGCGGCGAGGAAACCGGACTGATCGAATCGCTCGAAGGCAAACGCCCGTATCCACGGATCAAACCCCCGTATTTCCCGGCCGCCCTCGGTCTGTATATGGCGCCGACCATTGTCAACAACGTCGAATCCCTCTGCCACGTCAAACACATCATCGAGATGGGCGGCGGGGGCTACGCCCAGCTCGGCGTGGCCCGCAACACCGGCACCCGCATCCTCTGCGTCTCCGGCGACGTCCAAAAACCGGGCTACTACGAAGTCGAGGTTGGCAAAATCACCATGGGCGAGCTGCTCAACGACGTCTGCGGCGGTCCCAAGGAAGGCCGCACGTTCAAGGCCTGCATCCCCGGCGGCTCATCGGCAAAAATCCTGCGCTGCGACGAATCATTCACCATCGGCCAGGGAGACGCCGAACAAAGCCTCTCGTTCTTCGATATCCCGATGGACTTCGATACCATCGCCGCCTGCGGGTCCATGGCCGGCTCCGGCGGCGTGATCGTCATCGACGACTCACGCAAAATCTCCTGGATCCTCAATAACCTCAACAGCTTCTACGCCCACGAATCATGCGGCCAGTGCACACCCTGCCGCGAGGGGTCGATGTGGATGAAAAAAATCTCCGACCGGATCGTTGGCGGCCACGCCACCCCCGACGACATCCAAACCCTCGAGGACGTCGCCTACCAGATCGACGGCCGCACCGTCTGCGCGTTCGGCGAAGCCTCATCCTGGCCAGTCGAAGCGATCATCTCCAAATTCCGCGACGAACTCACCGCGGAAACCTCCGAAGACAACGACGACCTCTCCGAAGAAGCCAAAATACAGCTTCAATTCATCAGCCAATAACATGAGTCCTATAGGACCTATAAGACCCATACTGACATGAGCGACACCGACACCCAACAACTTCCCAAAGACATCGCCGCTGCAAAGGGGCTCGTCAACGTCCAGATCGATGGTCACTGGATCCAGGTTCCACGCGGGACCCGTATGATCGAGGCCTGCAAATTGGCGGAAAAGGAAGTCCCCCACTACTGCTATCACCCGAAGCTGTCATCACCCGGCAACTGCCGCATGTGCCTGGTCCAGATGGGGATGCCACCACGTCCGGCGCCGGGTCAGGATCCCGTCTACGATGCCGACGGCTATCAGGCCATCGGCTGGATGCCCCGACCCGTCATCGCCTGCTCCAACACCGTCGGCGAAAACATGGGCATCCGCACCCAGGGCGAGCTTGTCCAAAAATGCCGCGAAGGCGTCATGGAATTCCTCCTCATCAACCACCCGCTCGACTGTCCGATCTGCGACCAAGCCGGTGAGTGCCGACTGCAGGAGTTCTCGGTCGAACACGGCAAGGGCGAATCCCGGTTTAAGGAAGACAAGGTCAAGAAGCCGAAAAACGTCAAGATCGGCCCCCGCATCCGCCTTGACGACGAACGTTGCATCATGTGTTCACGCTGCATCCGCTTCATGGATGAAGTCGCCGACGAGCCCGTGCTCGGGTTTACCGAGCGTGGCACCCATACCACCGTCGGCGTCTTTCCCGGTCGGGAACTCACCAACAACTACGGCCTCAACACCGTCGACCTCTGTCCGGTCGGCGCCCTGACAAGCAACGATTTCCGTTTCCAGATGCGCACGTGGTTCCTCAAGGAAACCGACAGCATCGATACCAACTGCGGGACCGGTGCCAACACCACCATCTGGACCCGTGGCAACAAGATTTTCCGCGTCACCCCACGTCAGAACGATGATGTCAACTCCTGCTGGATGCCCGACTCACACCGGCTGAACTACGTCTGCCCGACCGATGACGACCGACTCACCGCACCGCTGATCAAGGTCGACAATGTGCACGAGGAGACTTGCTGGGAAAATGCCCTGGAGGCCGCTGCGGATGCGTTGAAACAATTCACTCCCGGCGAGATTGCCATCATTGCCTCCGGTCGCCAGACGAACGAAGAGCTCTTCATGATGCGCGCACTCGCGGCCGAGCTCGGCATCGAAAGCCTTGCCATCGTCGCCCGCGAAGAAGCGTCGGACGACATGCTCATTTCCGCCGACCGCAACCCGAACACAACCGGCGCCAAACTAATCCTTCAAGACAGCGAGGTCGCCGCCACCCTGGCCACATTCCGCGAGGGTGTTTACAGCGGTGACATCAAAGCCGTCTTTGTCGCGTCCGAAGACCTGCTCTCTGAGGCGGGCTTTTCAGCAGACGACCTCGAGGCCCTTGAGCTACTCATCTCGATCCACACGTCCGCCAATGCCACCGCCCAGGCAAGCGACATCGTCCTGCCCGGTGCCGGTTCCGCCGAGAAGCGCGGAAGCATGGTCAACGTCGCGGGTCGACTGCAGAAGCTCAATGCCGCCTGCCTCCCGCCCGCTGACGCGCGCAGCGATTGGGAAATCATCCGCGACCTCGTCCTCGCCCTCTCCGGCGAATCAGCCGAGCAGGCGCCGCAAACCATTGATGCGCTTTTCCAAATCATCGCCACCAGCATTCCCGAGTTCGATGGCAAGTCGCTCGCCTCGCTCGGTGACCTCGGGGAAACCATCACCGAAACAGGCGTCACCATCCCCCTGCTTGAGCGCGAGAATCAACGCAAGGCGCGCGGCGAGATCGTAGGCTAAGGCCGAAGCCATCAGTTACCAATTACCAGCACCCCATGGACCACGCCACACTCATTTTCCTCATCAGCACGGCGGTGAAAATCATCGTTTTCACCTTTGTGCTGACCCTGCCGATCATCGCCTACTCGACCTATGCGGAACGCCGGGTGTCATCCATCATCCAGGATCGTGTCGGCCCGAACCGGGTGGGTATTCCCCTGACACTCTTTGGCGGCAAAAAGGACATCCCGTTCTGCGGCCTCCTGCAACCGCTTGCCGACGGCCTGAAGGGATTGCTCAAAGAGGATCTGGTCCCCGGCCACGTACGTAAGTTTTTCTTCTGGATCGCCCCGGCCCTCGCCGCCGCCCCGGCCTTCCTCGCGCTCTGCGTCATCCCCTTCGGCAGCAGCATCAGCCTGTTTGGGGAAGACATCAAACTGGTCATCGCCGACATCGACGCCGGCCCGCTCTTCGTCTTCGCCATTGCCTCGCTCAGCGTGTACGGCATCACCATCGCCGGCTGGGCATCCAACAACAAGTACTCCTTTCTCGGCGGCGTGCGCTCGTGCGCCCAGATGATTTCCTACGAGATCGCACTCGGCCTCTCCGTCATCCCGGTGCTGATGGTCTTTGGCCAGCTCAACCTCTCGGACATTGTCCAAGCCCAAGCCGACGGTGGCTGGACGCTGCTTCCCCTGTGGAACGAACATGGATCCGTTCTCGACGCCGCCTACTGGGCCAACTCGGGCGAACAATGGCTGCTGCTCATCCCGCTGACCATTTCCTTTGTCATCTTCACCACCTCCATCTTCGCAGAAACCAACCGCATGCCCTTTGACCTTCCCGAGTGTGAAACGGAACTCGTCGGCGGCTACCACACGGAATACTCGTCGATGAAATTCGCGCTCTTCTTCCTCGGTGAATACGCCGCGATGATCGTTGGCTCGGCCGTCATTGTCACCCTCTTTCTGGGTGGCTGGTCCGCGGGCTTCGGCCTTGACAGCGCCATCTCCAACATCGCCTGGGGCAGCTTCAAACCGGGCGGCCTGATCCACCTCGCCATCTTCCTCGCCAAGGTCATCGCCTTTGTCATCTTCTTTATCTGGGTTCGCTGGACCGTCCCCCGCTTCCGCTACGACCAATTGATGAAGCTCGGCTGGGTCGTCTTTTTTGAACTCGCCCTCGTCAACATCTTCATCACTGCCGGCATCATCATGCTGCTGAACTGATCCGCATACTATCCACCTTCCACTGACCACCCCAACATGGCCATCATCAAAATCAAACGCCCCCAGCTCACACTTGCGGACAAGCTTTACCTTCCCGCAGTGATCAAAGGCCTGTGGATCACGCTCGGGCACGCCATCCGCTCGATGCGCGGAAAAACCCACGGCGCCGCCCAGTTCAACTCGTCCGGCCTCGGGGTCACCATGCAGTACCCTGAGACCAAATGGGACGACCAACTCCCGGATTACTACCGCGGTGTCCCCGCCCTCGTCACCGACGAACAAGAACGCGAACGCTGCGTTTCCTGCCAACTCTGCGAATTCATCTGCCCGCCCAAAGCGATCACCATCATCCCCGACGAAATCGAATCCGATGACCCGTGGGCGAAGGTGGAAAAACGCCCCAAGGAATTTGAGATCGATATGACCCGCTGCATCTACTGCGGCATGTGTGAGGAAGTCTGCCCGGAACAGGCGATCTACCTCCGCCAGGACTACGCCATGACCGGCCTGAGCCGTGCCGAGATGGTCAACGACAAGGAACGCCTCTACGAAATCGGCGGCGTGCGCACCGGGCTTGTTAACAAGTGGAATGAGCTTAAATAGGAAACAGGAAATCGGGATCAGGAAATAGAAAAATACTGCGGCTCTCGGGGAGCCGGTTATAAAAATGAAAGACGAGCTGAAAACATTTGAAGATCTGGAAGCCTACAAGGCGGCCAGAGAATTTCGTATTTTCATTGGCAAAGAAATCACCCCGAAACTCGTTGTTGCCAAGGAGTATGACCTCGTCAATCAAATCAAAATGTCGTCACGATCTGTCACCGCTAACATTTCCGAAGGCTACGGCCGTTACCATTATCTCGATACCGCTAAATTCTGTTCAAACGCCCGTGGTTCATTATGCGAAACACTGGACCACATCAACGTTGCTTACGACGACAAGTTCATCGATACAGACCTCTACCAACTTGCACGCACTGAATATGGAAATTCCATCAAATTGCTAAACGGATATATTAAGTATCTCCACAACAGCGCGAACAAACCCAAATAACCGGCTCCCCAGAGCCGCAATCCACCAATTTCCTAATCCCAATTTCCCAATTCCAATTTCCCAATTCCCATGCCTTCTCCACTCTTCTACCTCTTTGCTGCCTTGATGCTCGTCGGCGGTCTTATGGTTGTGTTCATGCGCAATCCGGTGTCCAGCGCCCTCTCGATGGTGCTGAGCTTTATCGGACTCGCCGGCATCTTCGTTGGCCTCAATGACTACTT
>JARFRT010000489.1 GCA_029287105.1 Akkermansiaceae bacterium
TTTGTCATGTTCACCCTCGGCAACGAGTTAGGCCGCAACCAGGGGATGTATGAAATGGTCGACTACTTTAAGAAAATCGACCCCCGACGCCTCTACGCCCAAGGTTCTAACAATGTGCACTGGAACCCCAACCTTGCCGAAGGAGACGAGTTCTGGATCACGGGGAAGGTAGAGAAGAAATCCAAACCACTGCGCGGCTCGTTTGCGTTGTTCGATTTCCCCAACCCACCTATCGAGAGTTTTCCTCCTGCGACGCTGTATGATTTCAGTGAGTCGATCCAGGGGGTTCAGGTGCCGTTGATCGGCCACGAGACCGGGCAGTTCCAGGTCTACCCGGACTACCGGGACATCCCGAAGTTCACCGGGGTGGTCAGGGCGAGAAACTACGAGATCTTCCGCGAACGGCTGAAAGAGGCGGGTATGCTCGATCAGGCACAGGACTTTGTCATGGCCTCGGGCGCGCTCGCCGCACTCTGTTATCGCGAGGACATCGAGATGGCGCTGCGGACGCCCGGATTGGCCGGAATCCAACTGCTCGACATCCAGGATTTTCCCGGTCAAGGGACCGCGCTGGTCGGGATGCTTAACGATTTCATGGAATCCAAGGGCGTGATCAAGCCGGAGACGTGGCGCCAGTTCTGCAGCGAGACCGTGCCCCTGATCCGGATGAAAAAGTACACCTGGACGGCGGATGAGACCTTTGTCGCCCGCGCCCAGGTCGCCCACTACGGGTCGGCCGACATCGACAATGCCCGGGTCACCTGGACTGTGACCGACAGCAAGGGCCAAAAAATCGCGGGTGATGCTTTTGACAAAGTGACCATCCAGCAGGGCAAGGTATTTGATGTCGACATGTTTGCCCTGCCGCTCGGGCAGGTGACGACCCCGCAGAAGCTGACCATCACCCTGGCCATCGAGGGCACGAAGTTCCGCAACGATTACAACATCTGGGTCTACCCGCCAAAGGTGGATACCACGGCACCGGCCGGCGTGATGGTGGCGGATAGTTTCCAGGCGGAGAAAACCCAGGCACACCTCGCCAAGGGGGGGAGTGTCCTGCTGCTGCCGGATCATGACAAGCTGCCGCACAGTATCCTGGGTGGGTTCCAGTCCGATTTCTGGTCGCCGATGTTCAGTATGTCCGCCAAAAAACGTAAGGTGGCTTACCCGGCGCCCGGCACACTCGGCTTCCTCTGCGACCCCGAGTCACCCGCCTTCGCCGCCTTCCCCACCGATTTCCACACCAACTGGCAGTGGTGGCACCTGCTGAAAAACTCGCGCTTTATCAAGTTCGACGACACCCCCGACGGTTACCGACCCATCGTCCAGGTCATTGACAATTTTGTCCGCAACAGCAAGCTGGGACTGATTGCCGAGACCAGGGTCGGCAAAGGGAAATTGCTCATCTGCGGCGTCGATCTGCTCGGCCACCAGGATAAGCCGGAAGCCCGCCAACTTCTCCACAGCCTACTCCAATACGCCGGCTCGAACAAGTTCACCCCCAAGTCCGAAATCAAAACCGAACTGCTCAACAAACTCTTTCCCAAGTAACCAGTTTGAAACCACAGAAGCTGACCCAATCGCTCCTGCTTGCGCTCTCCCTCATCGGCTGTGGCCATGCCACCCTGGCGGACGAGACGACGCTTTCGCTTGCAGGAACGTGGCAATTCAGCCTCGATGCCGACGACGTCGGCGTCACCGAGAAGTGGTACACCCGGAAGTTCAACGACACGGTCAAACTCCCCGGAACCACCGACGAAAACCACAAGGGAATCTTTAAGGATGAAAAATGCGTGGACCGACTTTCCCGCGTCTGGTTCTGGAAAGGGCCCGCCTGGTACCAGAAACAGGTGACCATTCCCGACTCCTGGGCCGGCAAGCGGGTCACCCTGGTTTTTGAACGTAGCAAAAACACCCGCGTCTGGGTCGATCAAACATTTTGCGGCTGGCACGACTCCCTCAGCGCGGCGCAAATATTCGATGTCACCCAGGCGATGACACCGGGAAAACACACCATCACCGTGGTAGTCGATAACGCGAAACTGCCACCGGTCGGCCCGTCCCACGCAGTCGATGAACGCACCCAGACGAACTGGAATGGGATCATCGGCAGGATGGAACTTCGCGCCACCGACCCGGTTTGGCTGGAAGATATCCAAACCTACCCGAATGCCGAAAACAAAGAGGTCCGCGTGCGTGCCGTGATCGGGAATCAAACCGGAAAAGAGATATCAGGGCAGATCGAAGTCACTTGCCAAAGCTCGAATGTCGATCACCCACAAGAGTTCAAAACACAAACCGTCAAGGTGAACGGTGGCGAAAAAAGAAATGTGGTCGAGTTCACCTACCAACCCGGCGATGACGTCCCGCTCTGGGATGAGTTTCACCCGGCATTACTCAACCTTACCCTGAAATTACGCACCAATGCCGCTGGCCGGAACTTCTCCCATCACCGGCAAGTCCGCTTCGGCATGCGCGATTTCACCCGAAAGCGTCACCGGCTTTTGATCAACGGCAGGCCGGTCTTTCTGCGCGGCCGACTCGATTGCGCCAATTACCCACTGACCGGCTACCCGCCGATGGATAAAGCCGGATGGCGGCGGATATTGTCGATCACCAAGGCCTGGGGGATCAACCACTACCGGTTCCATTCCTGGTGCCCGCCCAAGGCTGCATTCGAGGCAGCCGATGAACTGGGCGTCTATTTCCAAGCCGAACTGCCAAGCAAACGCAGCGGCTACAAGGTGCCGGAAAACAAGGAGGCGGCGCATTGGAACATCGACCGACTCAATGTCGATACCACGGATACCAAGGTCACGCTCTACGATTACGCCAAGCGCGAGGGCGCGCAGATTTTCCAACAATTCGGCAATCACCCGTCGTTTGTCATGTTCACCCTCGGCAACGAGTTGGGACGTAACCCGGGCATGTTTGAAATGGTTGCCCACTTCAAGGAAACCGACCCCCGCCGACTTTACGCCCAAGGGTCGAACAATATGCACTGGAACCCGAGCCTCGCCGAGGGTGACGATTTCTGGGTGACCGGGAAGGTGGCAAAAGGTGCCAAACCATTGCGCGGCTCGTTCTCGTTGCAAGATATGCCCAATGCCCCTATCGAGAGCTATCCTCCCGCGACCATGTTTGATTTCAGCGAATCAATCCAGGGTATTGAGGTGCCGATGATCGGGCATGAAATCGGCGCCTTCCAGGTTTCTCCCGACTACCGGGACATTCCCAAATTCACCGGGGTGGTCAGGGCCCGCAACTATGAGATCTTCCGCGAACGACTGAAAAATGCGGGTATGCTCGATCAGGCACACGACTTTGTCATGGCCTCCGGCGCACTCGCCGCACTCTGTTACCGCGAGGATATCGAGATGGCACTGAGAACGCCCGGGTTGGCCGGGTTCCAACTGCTCGACATCCAGGACTTTCCAGGGCAGGGGACCGCACTGGTCGGGATGCTCAACGATTTCATGGAATCCAAAGGGGTGATCAAACCGGAGAGATGGCGCCAGTTCTGCAGCGAAACCGTGCCCCTGGTCCGGATGAAAAAATACACATGGACGACCGATGAAACCTTTGTCGCCCGCGCCCAGGTTGCCCACTACGGGCCCGCCGACATCGAGGATGCCGAGGTGACCTGGACCGTGACCGATGGCCAAGGCAAAAAAATCGCCGGTGATGCTTTCGGCAAAACGACCATCCAACAGGGCAAGGTGTTTGACATCGATATGTTTTCGATACCACTCAATCAAGTGGCCGCCCCGCAGAAACTCACCATCACCCTGGCCATCGAGGGCACGAAGTTCCGCAACGGTTACAATATCTGGATCTATCCGCCGAAGGCCGATACCATGGCACCGGCCGACGTGATGATGACGGACAGTTTCCAGACAGAGAAAACCAAGGCACACCTCGCCATGGGCGGCAGTGTCCTGCTGCTGCCGAGGCTTGAGAATCTGCCACACAGCGTTCCGGGGGGGTTCCAGACCGATTATTGGTCGCCGATGTTCAGCATGGCTGCGAAAAAACGCGGCGGCCCGCTGCCACCGGGCACGCTCGGCTTCCTCTGCGATCCCCGGTCGCCCGCTCTCGCCGCCTTTCCCACCGATTTCCACAGCAACTGGCAGTGGTGGCACCTGCTGAAAAACTCGCGTCCGATCCAGTTCGACGACACCCCCGACGACTTCCGCCCGATCGTCCAGGTCATTGACAATTTCGTTCGCAACAGCAAACTCGGGCTGATCGCCGAGACCAAGTTCGGCAAAGGGAAGTTGCTCATCTGTGCGATCGATCTGCTCGGCCACCAGGATAAACCCGAAGCCCGTCAACTGCTCCACAGCCTGCTGCAATATGCCGGCTCGGAAAATTTCAACCCGAAATCCGAAATCGAAACCGAACTGCTCAACAAACTCATTCCCAAGTAACCATGATCAAACGACGCAAATTCCTCCAACTCACCGCGAGCAGTGCCGCACTCTCACCCTGGCTTGCCCAATGGGCAACCGCAGCCGCCGATCAAAAAGGTCCCTACGGTGCCGGCGATTGGGGTGGCGTCACCATGGACGAGATCCGCGCCTTGTTTGTCAGCGACAACAAGCAGGCCCTGAAACTCATGGAGGACATCATGGCAAAATGCGTGCTCGATCGAATCCTGCCGCCGATGTCTCCCATGACCCAAAACTGGGTCTATCCCGGCGGCCCGTATTACAAAGGCCAATGGATCTGGGACTCGATGTTTGTCGTCGACCTCTTAAGCCTCTTGCCAGGCAAGAAAAAGGTGATCCGGGACATCTTCAAGAACTACTGGGACTTCCAGGACCGGTGGAATGAAGAGATGCCGGATTACGCCCACGACATGGTCACCGTCGCCATCAAAACCGACCCCCAACCGGTCCGCCAGTTTTCTCAAATAGCCATCCTCGCCTGGGGCGTCGAACGCGTCTACCACCGCAATGGCGACAAGGAACTCATTCAACAATCGCTGAAACGACTCGAGAAATTCCACGACTGGTACTGGCGCGAACGCGATGTCACGAACATCGGACTGTGCGCCGTCGGCTCCTACAGCGGTAAAGTCCAACACGCCCGCTGGGAAACATTCGACTACGAATGTAACATGGACGACCTCAAACTCACCAAACACCCGACACGCAAAGGCCCTAACGAGGGGAAATGGTATGGCAATATCTGCGTCACCGGCAACACCTCCTACCTCGTCATGGGCGAACGCAGCCTGGTCAGACTCGCCAAAATCGTTGGCGATGATGCGATGGCCGCACGCCGGCAAAAACGGATCGATAAAGCCGTCAACGCCATGCGTAAACACATGTGGGACGAGGAAAAAGGCGTATTCCTCTCGGTGAATCGTGACACTTTGGAAAAGGTGCCCGTCGCCACCATCAGCAGCTGGCTGCCGCTGACCGCCGGTGTCGCCACCCCGGCGATGGCAAAGCGTATGGCCGAGGTCTTTGCCACCCCCGCCTGGCAAACCCCGCTGCCCGTGCCAACCTGCGATCGTACCGACCCACGCTGGAAATCCAGTGGCTTCTGGCGTGGTGACGTCTGGCCGTCGACCAACTACCAAATCGCCTCCGGCTTCGCCGATTACGGATTCAAGGACATCGCCGCAGACATCGCCGATAAAACCGTCGCCAACGCAATCAAAAACGGCATCAACGAACACTACGACTCCGTCTCCGGCAAGGGGATCGGGATCAAGGACTACTGCATGAGCAGCACCATCGGCACCATGATGATCGATGGCCTTACCAGGAAATACCCCTTGAAACTCCGCAAGTAACCTAACAATAAATTGATCGTAATGAAAGTAAGTCGAATCGCTGTGGCAGCGGCCATGCTGTCAGTCTGTCTGGGAAACCTGGATGCCGCAAAGCAGACCAGACTCCCCGATGCCGCCAGAGCCGAACAGGTCAGGGACTTGAAGTTCGGCATGTTCATTTGCTGGTCGTTCAGCACCTTCTACGGCAAGGAATGGACGCCAACCCTCGGTAAGGACGCCTCGTATTTCAAGGCAACCGGCTGCGACACCGACCAGTGGTGCCAAACCGCCAGGGACGCCGGCATGAACTACATCCTCTTCCTCGCCAAACACCACGACGGCTTCTGCCTCTGGGATACAAAAACCACCGGGAAAAAAGTAACCAACTCGCCACTCGGAATCGACGTGCTCGCGAAACTCCGCAAGTCGTGTGACAAATACGGGATCAAACTCGCGCTCTACTTTTCCGAAGGCGACTGGAACTGGCCCGGTGCCGTCGACGGAAAACATGCCAGCGGATTCAACGGGAGCAGCAACCCGGAAATGAAAAAAGCCCAGCTCAAGGAGCTTCTCACCCAGTACGGCCCGATCGAGTTCTGGTGGATGGACCACGCCGCAGGCAATGGTGGCGTCGGCCACGCCGATACCGTCGAATGGATGCACCAATTCCAACCCAACACCTTTGTCGGGTTCAATCACGGCACCCCCGCCGGCCGACTCTGCCTCCGCGAAAGAGGCAAAGCTGGCAAACTCGGTGACGCCAGCACCACGAAATACAACAAAAAGGCCGAAGGCGCCTACAAAGGATACCTCGTGGCCGAGTTCACCTATCCCATCCTACCCAAACACCGGGGCGGCGCGGACTGGTTCTACTCCCTGCCCAAGCATGATCACCTCTGCCACGCGCCGGAAAAACTCTACAATGACTATGCCGCGGCTAGGAAGTTCGGCAATATCTTCTCGATCAACGTCGGACCGAATTACCAGGGCCGCATCCGGGACATCGATGTCAAAACGCTCAAGAAAGTCGGCGCAATGATCCAATCAAAAAAATCGAACTAACGATTGTCAACATGAACACAACGACCCACCAACCGATCACCAAGACCATCATCGCCCGACCACCCGCCCGGCAGTGGCTGAAATAATCCCTGCTCCGCCCGAGTAATAAGGTGTAGCAAAGCCCGACTCCCCGACACCCCGACTCCCGACTCCTGACTCCTGACTCCTGACTCCTGACTCCTATGACCACAAAATCCATCCTATCGCACTGCCTCTGTCTCACCTTGATGTCCACTTGCGCCATCGCCGCCAATGCCCAACCCGACCCCGGCGAGCTCCAAGGCATCAACCTGTCCTCACCTGATTTCAAGAAACTATTCGACGGCAAGACGTTGAACGACTGGGAGGTTCTGCCCGGCGGCCAGTGGAAAGTCGACAACGGGGTCATCGTCGGCCACCAGGACAAAACCGAACAACGCCACGGCATGCTCCTGTCGAAAAAAACCTACTCCGATTTTGTGGTGAAACTGAAGTACAGGGCGATCAAGGGTAACAGCGGCTTTTACTTTCGCGCCGAAAGGGCGAAAGGCAAGGCTTCCGTCAAAGGCTTCCAGGCTGAGATCGACGCCACGGGCAAGGATGTCGGCGGGATTTATGAAACCTCAGGCCGCTACTGGGTGTCGCGCCCGACCGCGGACAAAATCAAGACCTTTTACAAAAAGCACCAGTGGAATGACATGGTCATCCGGGCCGTCGGGAAAGACACCACCGTCTACGTCAACGGGGTGAAAACCGTCGACCTCAAAAACGACCCGGGCCGGACCCAGGGACACTTCGGCCTGCAACTGCACGGCGGCCAGGAAATGCACGTCGAGTACAAGGATATCGAGATCATCGACCTGTCTAACAGAAATGGCGCTGACAACACCGATTACACCAAGCTCAAGGAATCGGAATTCACCCCGCTGTTCAATGGCAAGGACCTGTCCGGATGGAAAACGACCGGCAACTGGGTGGTCGAGCCGGGCAATATCCTGACCCTCAAACCCCGCAAGGGTGAACACGGGTGGCAACGCTTTGCCGACTACATCACCACCACCCGCCACTACGGCAATTTCGTGCTCAAACTCGATTTCAAATTCGAGAAACGGGGCAACTCAGGGGTTTTCATGAGAATCGCCGATCCGCTGCTACCCGTCACCACCGGCTTCGAATTGCAAATCCTCGATACCCACGGATTGAAAAAGCCCGGTCACCACGATTGCGGCGGGATTATCGCCACCAAAGGCCCGTCAAAAAACATGGTTAAACCCGCCGGTGAATGGAACGAATATGTCATCTACCTCAACGGCAACCGACTCAAAGTCACCCTCAACGGCGAACAAATCCAGGACCTCGACATCAGCAAAACCCCACTCAAAGACCGCCCTGCCAAAGGCTACATCGGCTTCCAAGACGAAGCCAAACGCATCTGGTACCGAAATGTCCGCATCAAGGAACTCGACTGACAGGGAGGAGGGACACTCCTGTCCCTCGGCAACCCAAAGGCATTACACTCTAAGTTTCAAACTCCAAATACCAAGTAAGACAGGCTACTACACCTATCCTCCGCAGTGGACAGGAGTGTCCACACTCCCTATCCCCCGCTCCGCGTGGGGCCGCAGGCCTAGGGAGGAGGGACACGCCTGTCCCTCGGCAACCCAAGCCCGCAACCCAAGTCTTCATTAGCGCAAATAGTCTTTTTTCGCGGTCATAAATTGAAATAGCAACACAAGCCCTACCGTCCATTCAGTGGAACCAAAACGAAACCGAACCCGAATCCCCCAACCTAGTCTTCCATT
>JARFRT010000513.1 GCA_029287105.1 Akkermansiaceae bacterium
GTGAACTCGCTTTAATCCGACGCTTAACATGGGGACATTGGCATCGCTCAAAAACGACCGCACCAAGGCACACGTCGTGCCGCTGGCGGTCTTCATGCTGCTGCTCGCACCATTCCAGCTGACCGGCTGGCTCGAATGGAAACATCCGGATGCCGCCTGGTGGCAACAGTACCCCGAACAGTGGCAGTATCCTCTTCAGTCGCTTATAGCGATAGGGTTACTCCTATTTTTCCGTAAAAACTATGAACTGAAGTGGAGTCGGCATGTGTTCTTTGGCGCCCTCATGGGAGCGGTCGGTATCGGGATTTGGATCCTGCCGACCCAACTGCACACCTGGATGGGTCTGGAAGGGGATCAGGAGGGTATTTTGAAGTGGCTCGGCGTGATGCCGCGGGACCAGGGATTCAACCCGCAGGACCTGGCTGACAAGTTTGGCGGCGACGTCACGGTTTACTGGGCCTCGCTGATCATGCGTTTTTTCCGGGCAGTGGTGGTGGTGGCACTGGTTGAGGAGATTTTCTGGCGTGGTTTCCTGATGCGTTTTCTGCTCGATATGGACCACGACTACTGGAAGGTCCCGTTCGGCAAGCCGGCGTGGATTTCCTACGGGGTGGTCACGGTGGCCTTCATGCTGGTCCACCAGCCGGTCGATTACGCGGCGGCGTTCATCTACGGCTCGCTGACCTACTGGGTGGCGGTGCGCACCAAGAGCCTGCTGGCCTGCGTGGTGATGCACGGCGTGGCCAACCTGCTGATGGGGTGGTACGCCATCGAATTCGGCAAATTCGGCCTCTGGTAGGCGGCCCGACCACGACATGAGTAAAATGGGGTCATTTCAGGAATGATACTTGTGACCGCCCGCTATCAATGGAACAGTCGACAAATCAAAGCACCGCGCTGAAACGCATTCATCCCGCCCATCCACCCCACATTATTTTCGAGCCAAGACCATGAAGATAGGAGTCGCCCAAATCAACGCCGTCGTTGGTGATTTTCCCGGCAATGCCAAGCGTATCCTCGCCGCCTACCGCGAGTGCCTGGAAAAAGGCGCCGAGCTGGTGATGGTGCCGGAAATGGCCCTTGTCGGCTACCCGCCCCAGGATCTGGTGTTCAAGTCCGAGTTTGTGCCGAAGTGCCTGCAGGCGCTGGATTACCTCGCCGATGAAACCCGTGACGTGCCGCTGCTGGTCGGATATATCGACCGCTGCCCCGACTCCGCCATAGGCAAACCCTTCCGCAACGCCGCCGCCTTTCTGCACCAAGGGGAAATCAGACACAAAATCTGGAAAACCCTGCTGCCGGCCTACGACGTTTTCGACGAACGCCGGTACTTCGAACCCGGGGAGACCTGTGAGCCCATCGTGTGGCAGGGGACGAGGCTCGGCATCACCATCTGCGAGGACATCTGGGCCGAGGACTACCTGCATCGCCCACTCTACAGCCGTGACCCGGCGGCCGAACTGACGGCCCAAGGGGTGGACCTCATCCTCAACATCAGCGCGTCCCCGTTCAGCCTGGGGAAGCCGGCCCGACGATTGAAAATGCTCGCCGATGTCGCCATGGCCGCCGGAACCCCGCTGGTTTACTGCAACTGCGTCGGCGGCAACGACCAGTTGATTTTCGACGGCAACTCGCTCGCTCTCGACGCCCTCGGCCGCCCTCTCGCATCGCTCAGCCCGTTTGAGGAGGAGTGCACCGTCGTTGATGTCAGTTGTGAGGGCAGCGATACCCACGCCCCTGCTGCCACCTGCCCGGAAGAGGAATGTTACCGGTCACTTGTGCTCGGGCTGCGTGACTATGCCGGCAAATGCGGCTTTACGGCGGCATGCCTCGGTCTCAGCGGCGGGATTGACTCCGCCCTGACCGCCGCGCTTGCCTGTGCCGCGCTCGGGCCGGAAAATGTCTACGGGCTGACGATGCCGAGCGAGTTTTCCTCCGGTGGTAGCGTCGACGACTCGATCGAACTGGCCAAAAACCTCGGCATGCGCTGCGACACCGTGCCGATCGGCGACGCCTTCGCCGAGGTGAAAGCCGCCATGAAGCCGATTTTCGGCGACCTTCCGGAGGATGTGACCGAGGAAAACATGCAGGCGCGCATCCGCGGAGTATTCCTGATGTCACTATCGAACAAGTCCGGCCGCTTGCTGCTTACCACGGGAAATAAAAGCGAACTCGCGGTCGGCTACTGCACCATTTACGGCGACATGTGTGGCGGGCTCGCGGTGATCAGCGACCTGCCGAAGATGCAGGTCTACGCGTTGTCGCGCTGGCTGAATCGCGACCGGGAAATCATCCCGTGGGACACCATCGAAAAACCACCCAGCGCGGAACTCCGACCCGACCAAAAAGATCAGGACACTTTGCCGCCCTATGAAATCCTCGATGCCATCCTCGAACTCTATGTCGAGAAACACCTGTCCGGCACCGAGATCATTGAAAAGCACGGCTTTGAGGAATCCTTGGTCCGCTGGGTGCAGCGACGGGTGGACTTAAACGAGTGGAAACGCTACCAGGCCGCCCCCGGTCTCAGGGTCACCTCAAAAGCCTTCGGGATTGGGCGCCGCATGCCCATCGCGCAACGATTCTCCGACTAATCGCCCTAGCTCTCACCCTCCCCCTGATCCATGAAAAACACGGAAGCACGCCAAATTCTCGGACTTGATCCCGGGGATGATCCGCGTGCCTTTCTGCCCGCCTTCGAGGAGACCATCGATTACAAACAGGAGCTGATCAACAACGCACCGAGCCAGGAAATCAAGTTTCGCTACCAGCAGGAGTTACTCGAGTACAAGGCTGCGGTGCAAGTGATCGGCGGCAAACAAAAAATCCGTCCCCACACGGATTTTGTCGTGGTGCTCCTGCTGATCGCCTCCTTCTCAGCCGTCGGTTGGTGGGGGTACCAATGGTATCAGGAGCAGTGGAATGCCCACGCCCAGAATGAGGTGATCATCGCCCAACTTCAGTCCGATGGACGTATCGCCGTGATCGGCAGGAAATGGGACGTCGCTGAAAATGCCTACCGGAAAATCCAGGACCTCGACCCTGGCTCACCCGTTGCCGCCAGCGGGTTCGAGGCCATCAAACGCGGAAAACAAGAGGAACGAAGCCAGCAGCTTTTTTACACCCTGGGCGAAAGCCAGGCGGCTCTCGAAGCCGGACGCTGGGCTGAGGCGGAGAAACTGGCCAGGGCGGTGCTCACACAAAACCCCGGCAACGAATCCGCCAGACGCAAACTGGAAATGATTTCCGATGGACGCCACAAACAGAACGTTTCGTTGAAGATGATGGCCATTGCCGATGCGCTGGATCTCGGAAAATTGCCCGATGCGAGACAGGCCCTCGCCGAGCTCCGGCAAACCGACCCGCAAAACCCTAACCTATCAATCTTCGCCAAACGCATCGCCACCGAGGATGCCAAGATCAAGCAGCGCCTAGACAAGGCGCGGGGGCTCTACCAGCAGGCGTTGAAGCTCGACACCGGCGCCTATTCACCCATAGCCATGACCCTGCTTGACGAGGCCAGGCGACTTCATCCGAACTCACAGGACATCCTTGCCCTGCACCAAAAAATGAGCGCTTACACGCGTGCGATCCATGTGCCCGGGGACTTCCCGACGATTACCAAAGCGCTCGAAGCCGCCCGCCCGCGCGACTTGATCCGGCTCGCTGCCGGCACCTACAAGGAGTCTCTGGTCATTGATCAGCCGATCCGTCTCGAGGGTAGCGCCGATGGGAAAACCATTCTGGAATTGCCCTGCAA
>JARFRT010000519.1 GCA_029287105.1 Akkermansiaceae bacterium
AGTCTACTACGACGTCGCCAACGCCCATAAAATGGGATATGACATCTACCGGGAAAACAAGCAGTTAGGCACCGAACACATCAGCCAGATTCACTTCAAGGAGAATGGCGTCGTCCTCGGCAAGGGCGAAATCGATTTACCGCGGCTCAAGAAACTGGACGACGCCATCAATTACCAAGGATGGATCGTCGCGGAAAAAGCCATTAGCAAAGAGCTCGGGATTGAAAAAAGCTATCAGCAGAACCAGAGATTCCTGCGTGACCTTTTCGCCGGGAACCCATCCGCCGAATAGATCACCTGACAAGTCATCCCCGCCACGCTGCGGCTTGGATTGCTACCTCGTTTTTTAACCGCGAAAAAAGACGAAATGCGCGAAAGGAAGCCCGCAAGCCACTTGTCGCGCCGTAGCCTCTGGCGTGGCAGGTTCGTCTTTTTCGCGGTCAAAAATAAAAAATGTCCATGGTGGCCCGTCAACCCAAGTCCGTTTTCTCGGTATTGAATTCATCCCCTGTTGTATTCTTTTTTGACAGGGTTATACTTCCGCCCGGGTATTTCCATCAACCTTCTGTCATTAGCCCCTCTCACCATGACCTCATCACCTAGTAAAAATCATTTTATGAAAACGCGCATCCATTTATCGTTGATTCTGCTGTTTCTGATCGGTCAGAACGCGTTTGCCATCATGGAGCGGGGGGATTACCCGTGGAACACCAAGCTGCGCAGCTTCTACGACCAGGAAATGACCTCGAAGTTTGCCGAGATCCCCTGGCTTCTGAATTTGGGGCCGACCGGAATCCGCGCGCGCATTTACAAGGACAAGCCGAACCGGCTGGTCGTGAAATATGTGTTCCAGGACGCGAAGTCCCCGGCGAAGGGGAAAGTTGAGATCGAGGATGTCATTGTCGGTGCCAATGGCAAGAGGTTCAAGACGTCGCACCGGTTCGGGCGCAACCTCCCCGGTGGTGGCGGGTGGGATGGTCCGATGATGGAGTTGGCGGGGCATCTGGAGGATAGCCAGGGCAAGGACGGCGTGTTGGAGCTGATGGTCTGGCCCGGCGGTGAACAGAAACTCGAAAAGGTTGCCAAGATCCAGCTCAGGCCCGTGGGCCGTTTCTCGGCGACTTTCCCCTACAACTGCCCGCGTTCCGACCAGATGCTCGAGGAACTTTGCGATTTCATCGTGATGGACTACGAGTCCGGCAATTGGAAGGGGGCGAACTCGTTCGGCGGTGGCCCCCACGGCGACGCCCACCAACTCCTGGCACTGATGGCCAGCGGTAACCCGAAGTACAAACGCCTCATCAAAAATACCATGTCCCGCTACCACGGGAAGAAATACGATGCTGCCAATGGTGGATTCCGGATGTGGAGATGGGGCTTTGATAGTATTCTCATGGGGGAATATTATACGCTTACCAAAGACAGAAAACTGGTGGCACCCATGAAATCACTGGCGGAAGCCATGGCTTGGGGAAGTCATAATGGGAACGGGATTTATACGCACCGGTCGGAAATCAATATCAGGATAACTGGCCGAAAGCCCTACGCATCCATTGCCGCGATCTCCGGATTGCAGATGGTTGGTATGAGTCTTTTTAAGGCCGCCGGTGTATCCTACGATGAACCGCTGCACCAGAACATCCACCAGCACTACCTGAACAGCAGCTCGCCGTCGGCCGTCAATATTGCCTACGCCTTTGGTAATGCCGACAAACTCAATGACCGTGACATAGGCCCCCGCCATGCGATCATCAAACTGGCAAATCCGAAAAAAGGGCTCAGCGGCAAAGGCCCGGGCTATGTCTGCCCGACCGGAATGAAAGACATCGGTGAGTATGAACTCGTTTGGCCGACCAAGGCCGACCCCCGCTGGAAACCCACCGACTGGATTGCCAAGGAGGCCGACACCAATGTCCTGACCGAACACAAGGGTGACGGCATTCGGCGCGTCGACCGCAGTCACCCGAAATACGAAGAAGCACCGGAACCCAAAAAACCCTACAAAACCACAGGAAGCGGTCGACACCTCGCCCCCGTCGGTATGGGCGCGGTGGCGCACTTGATCGGCAACACCGACAAACCCACCTGGAAATACCTCGGCGAACATTGCGCCAACACCTGCGCGCTCGGGCCTGGCAACGGTTTCGACGGTCATGCTGCTTCCAACCTTCACGGATTCTGGAGTGTCGTGGGCGCTGCCCGCAGTAACCAGCCCAAACAACTGAGAACTTACTTCGATTATATGAAGACATTTCTCATTCTCTCTGAAACCCACAATGGTGGCCTGATCCTCCAGCCATGGGGGCGCGACCGGCCGGGATGCAATTCGGATGCCTCCTACGGCCCGCGTGTCCTCCCGACAGCCACCGGTGCCATCCTTCTGGCGCTCGGCAAAAAACGCCTGCAGATCACAGGAGCTTCCAGCGCAGGCGGGGAAGTCGACTCCGGGCCCAAGTCAAGACTGGGAGACAAGCCTAACGGTCGCAAGGCACGGAAGCTGTCGGCCGAGAAACAAGTCTTGTTAGGGAAGTCCCTGCTGATGGCGCTTGCGGAACTGAGCAGCGCGAACCAACTGAAACCCATTCCCATGACGATCTCCAAGGCACGCTCCAAAATCTGGCTTGCCAAGGTCGAGGGTGACGCGAAGCTCACCTTCCAGGCGATGCAAGGGGACAAACAGGCCTCCTTCGGGCTTGAAGAGCTGACCGCAGATGATCACGCCCTGCTATCGCGCCTCGTTGCACGCTACCGGCCTGACGACCAACAGGCCCAAGCCACGGCCGGGATCTACATGGAGGTAGTTGGCGATACCGCTGTGGCCGACGAATACTACAAAAAAGCCGGCCCTGAGATTCAAGAGAAACTCAAGGCCTTGTTTGAGTAAGCCTGAATAGCCGCTGAGTATTATTCCGCGAGCTTGGCCATCCTGACGGCAAGATCTTTCAGGCTTTTCGGCCATTGATCGAAGGTGATACTTTTTGCCCCTGAAATCTTGGGTGTTGTGATCCCTTTGACCAGGGAGCTTGCGGGTTGGGCATAGATCAGTTGCACCTTGTCCTGGCCGTAGGTGGCGGGCAGGCTCCGGGCATAGATTTCCAATTCAGCGGCGTAGTTGGCAGGGGTATAACCCAGATTGCTTTCAGAGGGGATCCAGATCACGCCGGCGACCGCCATCGGCGTCAGCGGGCTCACACACCAGTTGTATGCGTAGGTCGGGATCATGTCGGTGGTGACGGTGCCGCTTTTCCCTGCCTGCGGGAATGCGGGACCTCCCAGCGGCACCCCCCTGGACATATCGGCGCCGCTCTTGCCGGCATCGACGATCGTTTTGACAAACGTCTTCACTTCCTCGAGATGCTTGTCCACAGCTTTCATGGCGATCTCGGAGTGAGGGAACTGCAAGAACAACTCATCAAGACGCGCCTTGAATGCCGGGTTTTTAATATCCTTAACGCCATTGAATGACGTCCATGACAGTGGCGAGGCGATTTGCTTGTGACGCCCGCCCTGACCCGATGACATCGTCACAAACCCTTGGGGAACGCCTTGGCGGTTGAGGGATTTTGCAAACTGATAGGCAAACATGCTGACACCATGGCCTTCGGTCGAGAAATCAGCGGTCATCCATGATGAGCGGTACTTGCCGCCACCGGTTTCGAAGCTGCGTTTTCTTGGTGTCGCAGAGGTGCTGGCTTTTGTTTTTTTCCTGAACTCACGCACGTGCGGGGGCGCCGGCGGGGGTTTCGCCTCCTTGTCGCGTAAATTGTACGGCCACTCACCAGTTGGCTGGGTCGTGCGTGTCAGATACCGGACATCACCGAGGGGGGTGTTCTTGACCGTCCGGCTGCGGTCGTGGGTCGGTGGCGGCGTC
>JARFRT010000558.1 GCA_029287105.1 Akkermansiaceae bacterium
CAATGGACACGCCAATCAAGGGCCATGTTAGAGATCTCCCCCCGAGGAAGAAGTCTGATGAGTTTTCAACATGGCCTTTCTTCTTACGGGATTTCCACAAGCCTACCCCAATGACAATGATGAAGAAGGCGGCGAAGGCGAGAATGTCTGCAGTGGTCATAATAAAGAGGTGTCGGGAAAGCAGGATGAGAAAATCATATTTACCTCTTCTTGGGAATAGATTATTTTCCGGGTCATATGGACAATCTTACGGGATTTAGGAAGGAAGGGTTTGATCGGCAGAAGCTGTTCCGCTTGCCGATGCGGGCTGAAATTCGTATGAAGGAACGTCCATTCACCCGCGACTTGGTGGTGTCGGACATTGGTTATTACCCCAAGGCGGATGGACATTTAGTGGAGAGGGCGCGCGGGTTGGAGAGCCATATCCTGGTGTTTTGCCTCAACGGTCGCGGCTGGTTCTCCTTGTCAGGCCGCCGCCGCGAGGTCGGGCCGATGGAGGCATTCTGGGTGCCCGCAGGCGTGGCGCATGCCTACGGTGCTCACCGGTCGGACCCGTGGGAGATTTTCTGGGTGCACGTGCGTGGCGACTCGGTGCCGGATCTGTTGGCGTGGACGCCATTGTCGCGGATCCGGCCGATGACTTCATTTTCCAACAGCCATGCGCTGCGCCGACAGTTCAATGCGTTGTTACAGCGGCTCGAGTCGGGTTACACGGACCACACTTTGCTGGAGATGGCGCGGTTTTTTATCAGCCTGACCGTACTTTTACACGTCGATGCGGGGTCGGTGAAGGAGATCGGGCAGCGGGAGAAGATCGAGGTGGCCATGGAGCAAATGAGGCAGACGCTATCCCGCCCGCTGACCCTGGCCGAGTATGCACGGGGCGTCGGCTTTTCGGTGTCGCAGTTCAGTGATTTGTTCAAACGGCACTACGGCACCAGCCCGATGGCGTATTTCTCCGAGTTGAGGATGCAGCGGGCCCGGGAGTTGCTGAGCTTCACCAAGATGTCGGTCAAGGAGATTGCTGCAGAGCTCGGATTTGACGACCCCCTGTATTTTTCCCGCGCCTTCAAAAAAGTCTCCGGCACGTCACCGACTGATTACCGGTTGAAGTCGTGAAGTCCTGAAGTCGGGGTGATGATAAATCCAATAGGCGCCATAAGACGCATAGGGCTCAGGGGTAGAGATACTCAAATACCCAAGGAAATCTGAAACCCTAAACCCGAATAAGCGATCCACTTGTCGCGCCGTAGCCTTTGGCGAAGGAGGAAGTCTTTTTTCTTCTTTCCCATTTGCGCAACCTCCACTGGCGTGGCGTGCTGCGTGTTTGGCTACTGGGCTGGAAGCCCCGGCCACGTATCGGGGCTTGCGCATCGCGCGACTTCAGTGAACGCTGATTTGCATGAAACCTTATGTGAAGCTTGGTGAGTCAAAGATGTCTGACGGCACAGTTTTCTCTCTGCATCAGCACGATGGGAAATTTTACCTGAAGTACAATGGCTTCGATCTGATGAGCACGGCGCTGACTTTCTCCGAGGAACTGCTCGCCGAGATCGGATGCGCGGCGCTGCTTGAGGGGAAGGCGTCGAGGCCTCATCACCCGCGAATCCTGATTGGCGGTCTGGGCCTGGGGTTTACGCTCAAGAGGACGCTGGAGCTGGTCGGCCGACCCGCAACGGTGGAAGTCGCTGAGTTGATGCCTCCCTTGATCGAGTGGAACCGGACTTTTCTCGTTGAGCATAACGGCCCGTTACTGGAGGATCCGCGCACGAAGATCACTCAAGGCGACCTGTTTGATGTTATTTCCAGCAAAGAGAAGGGGAGTTATGATGCTCTTTTGTTGGATATCGACAATACACCGGACGACCTGATCACCGCAGGCAATGCGCGGCTCTATTCGGCGAGCTTTCTTGCCAAAATCAAGCAGGTGCTGACGCCGGATGGATGTGTCGCTTACTGGCTCTCCGAGCCGGCTCCTAAATTCAAGAAGTGCCTGGTCAAGGCCGGCTTCCACGTCGAGGCCCACGCGGCCAAACCGCACGAGAAATCGAAGCGCGCGAGGCATTGCATCTACGTTGCCACCCGGGGTGATTGATGGTGGTTGCTGCTTTATTCTTCAACCGTGAAACGCGTGCAAGCCCTGCGTATTCTGAGGGCTAATCAAGCGCGCCCTGAAGGAGTGTCACTGATTTCGGCCAGCGGGAGGATTACGGAAAGCCTTTGCCCGCTCGCTTAGTGGCACCCATGCAGTATTGGATGTTTTAACCTGGGTTGCCACCTCGGGCGTTGCCCCAGACTACGGCAGTTTGCGCCCTTGGTAGCTTTGATTCTCAGCTCTCTGATGGGCGTAATGTTAGCAAGCAGTCGTTCTGTTAGTTTGGGGGGCGGTGAGGTGTCTAGTACCCTAAATTCCTTCAATTGATGGGTGTCACCTCGCTGGTTTTCACGATGGCTTCGGTGCCATCCTTTCTGAGAATCCCGGATTGCTCCAAAGAATTCCGCCTCGCCCTCTCAGGAATCTTCGGCGGATCTATCGACCAATTTAAACAATTCGGGACACTGGTTCATTTTTCTCATTTGCCCTAATTTGGTATTTGGTATTTGGAGTTTAAAACTTAGAATCAGCACGTGATCTCCACCCTCCGCCTCCAAAACTTCCGATGCTTTGACGCTTTGGCTCTGGAATTTCCGCAGTCGGGGGCGGTGATGGTGGGAGCGAACGCGCAGGGGAAGACGTCGATCCTGGAGGCGGTCTGTGTGTTGGTGCGGCTGCAGTCGCCGCGCAGCACGCGGATGAGCCGGATGGTGATGGTGGATGCCCCGGGTTTTGGCGTGGCCGGTGAGTGCTGGGAGAACGAGCTGCAGGTCCGTTATACTCCGCGCAAGGGGGTGTCGATGAAGGTGGATGATGAACCCGTTGTCAAACAGGGCGACTATCTGCGGTCGGGCGGCCTGGTGGTTTGGATGGGCAATGACGATCTTCAATTGGTGCGTGGCTCGGGGAGTGTGCGCAGGCGTTACCTTGATTTTCTCGGTTGCCAGCTTGATCCGCTCTACCGTGACCATTTGAACCGTTACACCCGTGTGCTCAAGGCGCGCAATTTGTTACTCAAAGACCGGTCCCGGCGCGATGCCGAGATTGCGGCCTACAGTGAGTTGTTAGTGAGGCATGGGGAGTTTCTGACGGCAGCCCGACATCGGTTGGTCGCGATGCTTGAGCCCGAGGCCTCGGCATCCCAG
>JARFRT010000032.1 GCA_029287105.1 Akkermansiaceae bacterium
CCTACCATCACAACGACGGCCATGACCTCGATCTCACCAAACTACGTGAGTATGAGATAAACCGCCTGGGCATCTCGAGGAAATTCCAAACACCCAGTGTTTTCACCCGGCACACGATCTACGACAACCTCCAGCTATCACTAAACCTGGATCGCGGCGTTCTCAAGACGCTCTTCTACAAAGAAAACGCGGCCGATCGGGAAAAAATCGATGAGATACTCGAACTCGTTCGGCTCAAGGACCATCGCCACGAGCAGGCAGGCAGCTTATCCCACGGCCAAAAGCAATGGCTTGAAATCGGCATGCTGCTTATTCAAGAGCCACAGATTCTTTTGATCGATGAACCGGCGGCGGGCATGAGCGACGAGGAAACCGAGCGCACGGGTGACCTATTACTCAGCCTTGCAGGAAAACACAGTATCATTGTGGTTGAACACGACATGGTTTTCATTCGCCAAATTGCCAGCAAAGTCACCGTTCTCCACCAAGGCCACGTCCTCAAGGAAGGCAGCTTTTCAGAAGTCGCCAATGACGCGGAAGTCAAACAAGTCTATCTGGGCCGCGCGAAACACGACTAATCCCACCACCGAAATTTATGATGAGCACTCAACAAGCCACGGCGACGCCAACCCCCGATCCCTCTGGCTCAAACCCGTCCATCCTTGAATTATCCGACCTCAACGTCTCTTATGATCAGTCACTGATTCTACGTGATGTCAATATAAGCATTCCTAAGAACAGCGTGGTATCACTGCTAGGTCGTAATGGCGTGGGCAAAACAACCACCCTCCGCGCCATTATGGATATCGCCGACACACAGTCTGGCGACATCAAAATGCATGGCAAATCGATCAAGAAGGACAGCACCGAAAAGCGCGCCAGAAACGGCATCGGTTACGTCCCGCAGGGTCGGGACATTTTCCCCAATCTCACGGTATGGGAAAACCTTAAGGTGAGCATCAGCGTTCATGGCAAAGCCGCGCTGCAAAGGCTCGATGAAGTCTATGAACTCTTTCCTGTGCTTAAGGACATGAAAAACCGCAAAGGCGGCGTGCTCTCAGGAGGACAGCAACAACAACTCGCCATCGGGCGGGCCCTGCTGACCAACCCCGACGTACTACTTCTTGATGAACCAACAGAAGGAATCCAGCCATCGATTATCGATCAAATTGGCGATGCGATCCATTATCTGAAAAATACCGGGGAACAGGCCGCCACCAAACCGTCCGAAGTCGACGAAATTGGCAACGCGATCCAGTATATCAAAAAAAATCACAGCATGAGCATCCTCTTGGTGGAGCAATATCTCGACTTCGCCAAAGAAGTGTCCGATTATTTCTACATCATGGAGCGCGGGTCCGTCGTCAAGAACGGCGCCATCGAAGAACTCTCTGATCAAATCATCGCCCAATACCTATCCGTTTAACGATCCGCATATCATGCATTTAACTCCGAGGGAAAAAGAAAAACTCATGGTCGTCGTGGCCGCGGACCTGGCACGTCGCCGCCAGGCCCGCGGCTTGAAACTCAACTACGTCGAGGCAATCGCCATCATTACCTATGAGATTTTCGAAGGTGCCCGTGACGGAAAATCCGTGGCAGAGCTAATGGATGAGGGCACACGCATCCTAACCCGCGATGATGTGATGGTAGGCATTCCGGAGATGATCCATGAAGTCCAAGCCGAAGCCACTTTCCCCGACGGCACCAAGCTGGTCACGGTGCACAACCCCATCCAGTAATCCAACTCAACATGATCCCAGGAGAAATCATCCCCAAGCAAGCCGAAGACCTCGATGCCAACGTGGGACTTGAAACCTTCGTCCTCGTAGTGGCCAACAGCGGTGACCGGCCCGTGCAAATCGGAAGTCACTTTCATTTTTACGAAGTCAACCCGGCACTCGAATTTGACCGCGAAACGACGCGTGGATTCCGCCTCAATATCCCTGCAGGAACGGCAGTCAGGTTCGAGCCAGGTGATGAGCGTGAGGTGGAACTGGTTGCACTCGCAGGCCACCGCTCAGTGTGGGGGTTCAATGGGAAAGTCAACGGAAAGCTAGATTAACTAAGAATATGAGCCTAAAACTTTCACGCCAGCAATACGCAGAACACTACGGCCCAACGGTTGGGGATCAGGTCCGGCTGGGAGACACGGAATTGTTCATTGAGGTCGAACGGGATCTCATCGCAGAAAATGGCGGCTACGGAAACGAGGTCAAGTTTGGCGGCGGCAAGGTGATCCGCGACGGCATGGGACAATCCTCTACCGCGCTTGACTTGGAATCTCTCGATGTCGTCATCACCAACGCCCTGATCATTGATGCGGAAATAGGTATCATTCGCGCTGATATCGGCATTCGCGCAGGACGAATCGTCGGCATTGGCCACGCCGGCAACCCAGATATCCAAGACGGCATCGGATCCCAGTTCCCCCACCCCGACACCGGTGAACTGGATGCAATGATCATTGCCGCTGGCACCGAAGTCATCGCTGGCGAGGGCGCCATAGTAACCGCCGGCGGTATTGATTCACACATCCACTTCATTTGCCCCCAGCAAATTGATGAAGCGATCGCAAGTGGTGTCACCACGATGTTAGGTGGCGGCACAGGCCCGGCCACCGGAACCAATGCCACAACCTGCACCCCGGGGGCATGGAACATCCACCGCATGTTGGAAGCTGCCGATGAATATCCGGTCAACCTCGGCTTCCTGGGCAAAGGAAACTGCGCGACCCATGAACCACTGCGCGAACAGGTGCGGGCAGGAGCGATTGGCCTGAAATTACACGAAGACTGGGGCACTACACCGGCGGCGATCGATGCCTGTCTGAGTGTTGCCGATGAAATGGACGTGCAGGTCGCCATCCACACGGATACTCTCAACGAGTCGGGCTTTGTCGAAGACACGCTGGCTGCCATCGGCGGGCGGACGATTCACACTTACCACTCGGAAGGTGCCGGCGGCGGCCACGCTCCCGACATCCTTAAAGTCTGCTCTCACCCCAACGTCCTCCCCTCGTCGACGAATCCAACCCGACCGTTCACCGTCAACACCATTGATGAGCATCTCGACATGCTGATGGTCTGCCACCATTTGGATTCAAAAATTCCTGAGGATGTGTCGTTTGCCGAATCCCGCATCCGGCCACAAACGATTGCCGCCGAAGACATCCTCCACGACCGAGGCGCCATTTCCATGATCGCTTCGGACAGCCAGCCGATGGGCCGCGTGGGAGAAGTGCTATCCAGAACCTGGCAAACAGCACACAAAATGAAAATCCAGTTCGGTAAACTGGAAAGCGAGGACCACCAGGCCGCGGATAACTTCCGGGTGCTCCGCTACATCGCCAAGTACACCATCAACCCAGCCATCACCCACGGCATGGCCACTGAGGTAGGCTCTCTGATGGTAGGCAAACTGGCGGATGCCGTGATCTGGAAGCCCATGTTCTTTGGTGTCAAACCGGAGCTGATCCTCAAAGGCGGAATGATCGCCATGGCAAACATGGGAGACCCCAATGCCTCCATTCCCACGCCTCAGCCGACGTTTTACCGACCCCAATTTGCGGCACATGGCAAAGCAAAGTTCCAGACCTCGGTGAGATTTGTAAGTCAGCAATCGCTCGACCATGGGCTTGCGGATGAAATCAATGTTGAGAAACGCCTCGTTGCAATCAGCAACACGCGTAGTGTGGGCAAGAAGGATCTGCTTTTCAATGAAAGCTGCCCGGATATCGAAATTGACCCCGAGACCTACACGGTCAAAGCAGACGGGGACCTACTCGAGTGTGAGCCTGTTTCCGAACTCCCCCTCGCGCAACGATATTTCCTTTTCTAGCAAAACCACTCATGGCCACTTTGATCCAGCAAATAATCACTGCGTGCGCCGGAGCACAGCCTGTCATCGTTCATGTAAATCGACACACCCTCTATAAGCGTCGCTGGCGCGCCTCGGCAGAAGATGGCACGGAACTCGCCATCGATCTGGAGGCACCGGCCTCAGACGGAACCATCCTCAAAGCCACCACCGGTGAACTATTTCAAATCAAACAACAGGCTGAAGACGTCCTCATCATCGCACTCCCGAAGACAACCGAAATGGCGGCTAAAATCGGATGGTATCTCGGCAATCAGCACCTCCCCGTCGAAGTAAGGCCTGATGCAATCATTCTGGAAAAAATGGATACCCTGGCGGCATCACTCGATCGTATCGGTATCCCCTATACCCTCAAGCGTGATGTTTTCCACTGCAAGATGCACAGTCACCAACACTAGCTGAAAATCCTCAATGCCTGATTCGGAAACAGAAATCGTAAAGATCAACTCGGAGGAGCCCGTGCCTTGGGAGTGGCTCGCGCGTGTGCTCCATTTCTCAGACAGTGCCCTTCCGGTCGGCGCCTATGCGCATTCATTCGGGCTTGAAGGAGTTTGTCAGATGGGCATCGTCCATGACAAAGAGACACTTGGAACATTCCTCCATCGGGATGTTGTTGCCACACTTACCCGTATCGACCTGCCGCTTGTCGCGCGCGCCTACGAAGCCGCCATGGACGGGAAAATCGACGAACTTCGAAAATTAGACCAATTATCCTTCGCT
Organism: Akkermansiaceae bacterium; assembly: GCA_029287105.1. GTDB lineage: Bacteria > Verrucomicrobiota > Verrucomicrobiia > Verrucomicrobiales > Akkermansiaceae > Oceaniferula. The sequence goes on from JARFRT010000032.1 coordinate 4,600, forward strand.
CTCCGCCCCACTCGCCAACTCCGCGAGGCAGCCTCCCGTATCGGCAAACAACAGGCCAGCATTTACAGTCGCACATGGTCAGATGGCGACAACATCTGCGCCACGCTCATTCACCAACAATCCCCGGTTGTCCTGGGAGCACTCCACGCCCAGGAAAAAGCACCCGTGATGGCCGCACTGTGGTCAATGGCATACCAAACCTACTCGGCCCTGTTACAGGCAGCCCTCAAACTGCTGCCCATCGGGCCTGCGGCCACCCAAGAACTCCTTCACGGATCGCTGATGATCATTCGCAACCAACTGGACAGCTCACGGCATATGACCATCGATGAAATTGGCTGTTTCAATCCCGTCTGGGACATCGGAGCATCCCAGCACGAACACGCTACCGCACGATTATTCATTTCTTAACGACCATGGACAAACCCGCTAAAAAAGCAATTCGAGTCGGCATCGGAGGACCTGTCGGTTCAGGCAAATCAACGCTCTGCCTCAAACTCTGTGAACGCTATGGCAAGAGCCGCAACATGGCCGTGATCACCAACGACATCTATACCAAGGAAGACGCAAAAATGCTGATACGTCACGGCGCGCTGCCCGAAGAACGTATTATGGGTGTGGAAACAGGAGGCTGCCCGCACACGGCCATCCGCGA
>JARFRT010000367.1 GCA_029287105.1 Akkermansiaceae bacterium
CGGCGCCCTATACGCCGTCACCGAGTCCGTCTGCCGCGTGGTCGCCTCCGGCGCACACCTCTCAGACGTCCGGCTCACCCTCCAGGAATACTTCGAAAAACTTGGCACCGACCCCTCACGCTGGGGCAAACCTTTTGCGGCCTTGTTAGGCGCCTTCCTCGCACAGCACGAACTCCGGCTCGGTGCCATCGGCGGCAAGGACTCGATGTCTGGCTCCTTCAACGAAATCGACGTCCCACCGACCCTGGTGTCGTTCGCCCTGGCCCCGGGCAAAACCCCCCTCGCCCTGTCCCCTGAGTTCAAGCAGGCTGATTCTAACATATTACTGATCCAGATCCCCCGCGACGATCAAAACGTGCCTGATTTCGAACGACTCAAGGAAGTAGCTGATCTGCTTTTCGCTGAGAATGCCGCCGGCAACATCCTCTCCATGCACTCGCTGGCCGAAGGTGGCATCGCCGCCGGCATTGCCAAGATGGCGTTTGGCAACAATATCGGAGCCGAACTCGATGTTGACGCCTCGGATCTCTTCAACGAACGCTACATCAGCTTCCTGGTCGAAACCCCCCACCGGCTCGTCGATGCTCTCAACGCCCAATGCATCGGCCGCACCACCGCCGAGCCCAGCATCCAGGTTGCCGGGGAATCCCTCCCGCTCGCCGAGCTGCTCGCCGACTGGACCAGCCCGCTCGAATCCACCTATCCGACCCAAGTCACCGCCGCCCACCAGGAGATCGACACCTTCTCATACGTCAAAGACGTTTCCAGCCCTTCAGCCTCCTCCGCCACCAGCACCCGAAGCGCTTCTGCGCCCAAGGTTGTCATCCCGACCTTCCCCGGCACCAACTGCGAGTATGACACCGCCAAGGCTTTTAACCAAGCCGGGGCCGACGCCTCGCCGCTGATCTTCCGCAACCTGACCTCGGCCCATGTCGAGGACTCGCTGCGCGAGCTTGCCGGGCAGATCAAGCAGTCCCAGATCCTGATGCTGCCCGGTGGCTTCTCCGCAGGTGACGAACCCGATGGCTCCGGCAAATTCATTGCCACTGTGCTGCGCAACCCGAGGGTGGCCGACGCCATCATGGACCTGCTCAAAAACCGTGACGGACTCATCCTCGGAATCTGTAACGGGTTCCAGGCACTGATCAAAACCGGACTCGTCCCCTATGGCGAAATCCGCGACCCCGCGGGCGACGGCGAGGGTGCGCAAGCTCTGGGGAACGGGGCCCCAACGCTGACATTCAACGACATCGGGCGCCACATCGCCTGCTACGCCACCACCCGCATCGCATCCACCCTGTCGCCCTGGTTGACACACTGTGCGGTAGGCGACCTTCACAACATCCCGTTCTCCCATGGCGAAGGGAAATTTTACGCCAGCCAGGACGAGATCCGACAACTTGCCGCCAATGGCCAGATTGCCACCCAGTACACCGATCTCGCGGGCAAGCCGTCCATGGATGTTGCTTATAACCCGAACGGCTCACTCTACGCCGTCGAGGGCATTACCTCACCCTGCGGCCGGGTGCTCGGGAAAATGGGCCACACCGAGCGCCGCGGCAGCGACATCGCGAAAAACATCCCCGGCAACAAACACCAGCCACTCTTCAAGGCTGGCGTCGCCTACTTCTCCTAGGCGGCGGCAGACTCCGCCCCTGATTCTCCCCTCACCATTCCCGGATGAGGGATCGTATCCGCTGTTACTCTTTTCTTCATTTTCGTCTATTCAAGCTCCAAAGATATCGATAGGGTGGTCGCCTTATACAAGGCACACCCAGACAGCATGACAAAAAGACAACGCAACATTTTTCTCTCGGCCGCCGCTCTCGGCGGAGGACCCCTCGTCTATCAGGCAGCCTCGGCGAATACAACCTGGCATTGAGCCAACCCTAACACCCACGCGGCAGCCCACCCAGCATTTCAATCCAAGCGGATTCCCTGACACGGAATCCGCTTTTTTGTCGCCCCCAGCGTATCCCATGGCGCCCGTAAATACCATTTGCGTTTTCACGCAAAGTTCATCAGGATTTCACAATCATCCGTCATGATCACCCCATCATGAAAAACGAACCCACGGAAAAACTTATCATTACCCTGCCCCAGTCCCTCTACCACGCCCTGCGCAACCAAGCTCATAAGCAGGGTGTTTCCCTGCCCGAGTTCGTCCAGAAGAAGATCCGACTCCGCCCTGCGGATGCCGCGGCGCTGGCCGAACTCCCGCTGAAAGACCTCATCGCAAGAACCACACCCGAGACACAGAACCCCGACTCCCGCCTCGACTTTTATGCGTAGTTGATACCCCTCGAGCTGTCAAATCCTCCGCTCCGGGTCCTTCAAACCAAGGAACTGCTTATACAGAATCTCGACCTTGTTCCTCGCCCAGTCGGTTTTCCTGAGGAACTTGAGGCTGGATTTGACACTGGGGTCGTTCTTAAAGCAATTGATCCGGATCCTGAAGGCGAGGTCGTCCCAGCCGTAGGCATCGACTAATTCCGTGAGCATGCGCTCAAGGGTGATTCCGTGCAATGGATCGTTACTCATGCCACGGAACATAGCAGAATGATCGGTTTTGAATAGTCAATCTTGGATCATCACGCCAACGGGTATCAACTCCCGGTTTTTCATCGCCAGACCAAGCGACACAACCAGACTTCGGATGAGGGGAATTCTACGTCTTTTTACCCGCCGTCCTGCCCCCCATACTTCCAGGCGGCAGCTCCCAGCGACGGAGCATATATCCGTTGAACAGTCATCTCACCGTAATGATTATTTTCAGGTTGGGCGGAACAGCCAGCGGAGCCGAGAGAGAAGGGATGCTTGCTCGCCCTCCCAGGCCAAGACCACCTCGACAGACACAAGATAAACCTAACACTCAACAACCTGAAATCACGGTATAGCATCATCGAAAAACTAACATTACGATAACTTTCCGATTCAATATCTAACATTAAACACCACCAAGCACCCCCTCACTCCCGATAAGACATCCCTTCCGCCCACTCCTCGCCGCACTCTTCGTCCACTCCCCCAGCACCAACGGTGCGCCCTACCGTAGCCCAGGGCAACGCCCTGGGAACATAGGCAAGCCAAAATCCGAGCCCTGAAAGGGCGATCTAAATCCATCATTTCGACACAGCCCATTCAACCAGCAAACGCCGATGCCCCAGTCCCTCGCCAACATTTACATCCATCTCATCTTCAGCACCAAGAAACGGGATGCCTGCTTGAGTAACGAGGTGCGTCCTGATCTCCATGCCTACATGGCAACAGTATTAGCCAACCTCAAATGCCCTGCTGTGCTCATCAACTCGGTTGAGGACCATGTCCACATTCTGTTTCAACTAACACGCACCGCTACTCTGTCAAAGGCCGTGGAAGAGGTTAAAAAATCATCATCAAGATGGTTGAAAACACAGTCACCGGATCTTGACTCCTATACATGGCAAAGCGGTTACGGTGCATTTTCCGTTAGCGCATCCAACACCTCACAAGTGGCAAACTACATCAAAAATCAACAGGAACATCACCGCAAAAAAACCTTTAAGGAAGAATACCGTGAATTCCTTGAAAAACATCAAATTGAATACGATGAACGCTATGTGTGGGATTAAACCGCCCCTTCAGGGCTCCTATTCCTCACCGCACAGCACCCCGGGGCGTTGCCCCGGGCTACGGTAGAATGCCCCTGTGGGGCGTGAATCCCAATCCCAATCCCACGCACACCACCCGCACACCACCCGCACACCACCCGCACACCACGCCCCAGCGCCAACGG
>JARFRT010000057.1 GCA_029287105.1 Akkermansiaceae bacterium
GTAGTAGGCGCGGTCGACCTTGACCTCGAGCCCGGCCTTTTTGATGAAGTCCTCCTTGGTGAAGACGGTGAGGTAGGCGTTGGTGTAGAGCGGGCCGTCACCTTTTCTTTTGAGTTCCACCTTGTGCTTGCCGGTGCCGAGGGCGTCGCCTGCGATCACGACTTTGTTGTCGTAGGAGAAGATATTTTCCTTGGTGATCTTGACGGTTTTGATTTTTTTACCGTCAACAAGCACGGTGACTTCGGCATTCGGGTTGTTTTCGCCGCTGGCACGCATGTAGTCGGCGATGGCTTCGATGCAGTAGGCGGTGTCGCGGGTGGAGTTCCAGTAGGTCGCGTGTTTGCGGTTATTGACGAGGTACTTGACCATGCCCCGTGCTTGTTTGGATTTCGGGTTGGTGGCGGCGAGCAGTTTGAGGAACCATGCGTGGGCTTCGATTTCGCTGCCATACCAGTACCACCAGTAGCCGCTATTTCCGAGCTTGAGGTGGGCACTTTGGTTTTCATCGTCATAGACGAGGAATTGTTCGATGTTGCGGATGACGGCATCACGCTTCTCCGTGTCCTCGGCGAGGTGGAGCGCCATGCCGGTGAGGGATTTGCCGTAGACCGAAAGCTGGTTTTTATCGCGGAAGAGGAAACCGAGCATTTCTTGGTTAGGGTGCTTGGCCTCGGCGAGCACGAGACGGACGAGCGCGTCCATGGCGGTCGCGTGTGGCTTCGTGTTTTTCTTCCGCTTTTTCCACATGCGGATACGTTCGGTTTCGCGGACTTCGTAGTTTTTGAGCCAGGTGACGCCGAGGTCGAGCATGCCGGCGTCGACTTTGGCGTCATTGGCCCGGGCGACAATCAGTCCGTGCACAACCACCGCGGTGGTGTGTGGGTAGGAGTGCTCGCCGTAGCCGGAGAACCACCCCCAGCCGCCGTCGCTGAGTTGCATTTCACGGAGGCGTTTGATGCCTGCGCGGGTCATTTTATTGACCTCCTTTTCGTTGAAGACCGGGTTGCGTTGCCAGCGTTTCCACTGGGCCATCCGTTGCTTGTCGTCGCCAATTTCCTGGGGATTGAGGTTGGCGCGCTTGTTTCTAACATCCTCGAGGTTGACGTCCATTTCGCGGATGAGTTTTTGGGCGATCACGGTGGGGACGAATCGATTGAGGGTTTGCTCGGTGCAGCCGTAAGGGTATTCGACGAGGTAGGGGATGGCATCGACGATACTACCGGCAATGGTGGGGGAGTACCGGACTTCGAGGCGTGTCTGATCCGGGCGTCGTTCAGCGGGAACCTTGAATTTGACGACCGTGTTGGCCTTCCCGGGATTGATGACGCGGCTCCATGCTTCTTGTTTGAGGATGCCGTGCACGTAGACCGGGTAGCTCATTTCCATGGCGTCGGAGTCGTCGCCGGTGACGACTTTCATCCTGACAATGGCCTGGCCTTCGCCGGTGACCTTGGTGTGCCAGTCGATGCGGGTTTCCCCGCCAGCCTCGATGCTGCGTTGTTGGGCGAGCGGCGATGAGGATACCAGGACGCCACCTTCGAGCTCCAGGCTGATCCTGGCATCCTGCTCGGTTTTCAGGTAGTTGTGGACGACGGCGCTGAGCACGACCTCGTCCTTTTCGATAAAGAACCGGGGTGCCTGGAGGCGGATGATGAGGTCCTTGCTGGTGATGACCTCGGCGGACCCTTCACCGACGCGGGTGCCGTGGGCCATCGCCCAGGTTTTGATTTTCCAGGTGGTCAGGTTGTCGGGGAAGTCGACGGGAACCTCGGCGGTGCCGTCGGCATCGGTTTCGACCGAGCCGATCCATTTGACCAGGTCGGCAAAGTCCTTGCGGATCATGACCGCGGGAGCATCGTCGGGGGCATCTCCAACGGAATTGGATTTCATTTCTGCGACAGCGGAGTCGGTTGCCATAGCGCGCGACGCCATAGATGCCGCGGGCATGGGGCCGCCCTTGCTCATCCTGCGCCCCCCGCCTCGTCCAAAGCCGACCGATCCGGCAAGTTCCGCGTTGTCGGCAAGCGAGTGGCCGAAGGCGCCGAGGATGCGCATGGCTTCGGTTTTATGTTTCAGGATGTTGCGTTCATGGTGGCTGAGTGAGTGGGTGAATCCGCCGCGGAAGTGGCGGCGCCATTTCCAGAAGTGGGATTTGATATCGGCGACGTTGCTGCCGCCGGAGATGTATTCGAGGGATTTATCGTAGATGGTGAGTGCGAGCGAGCCTTGCACCGGTTCGCCGTGTTGGTCGGTGATGCGCACTTTGATTTTTCCTTTGGCGCGGGGTTTGAATCGGGTGTCGCTG
>JARFRT010000111.1 GCA_029287105.1 Akkermansiaceae bacterium
GCACCCCCAAGATGAGTCGCGAAAGCTACATCAGCTGTGCCTCGTGCCATCTCGATGGAGGCAATGACGGCCGCGTCTGGGACTTCACCAACCGCGGCGAAGGGCTGCGCAACACCATCGAACTCAATGGTCGCGCCGGAACCCGTCACGGCCGCGTCCACTGGACCGCCAACTTTGATGAAATCCAGGATTTCGAGCACGACATCCGCGGCCCCTTCGAGGGTGACGGTTTTATCGAAATCCACTACAAAGATAAAAAACGCATAGGCGAGCCGATGACTGCCAGCGACTTCGCCAAATTCAGCCCGTCACTGGGCAAGCCCAAAAAAGGGATGAGCAAGGAACTCGACGCCCTGGCGGCTTTCCACACCACACTCACCGCCGTCCACCCCAGCCCGCACCGGAATAACGACGGAAAGCTAACAGACGACGGCAAAATGGGCAAGGCGGTCTTCAACCGGCTCAAATGTTACAGCTGCCACGGCGGAGAAACCTTCACCGACAGCCCGCTGATGTATCTCCACGACGTCGGCACCCTTTCCCCATCCTCGGGCAAGCGCATGAATGGCCCGCTACCTGGATTGGACACCCCCACCCTGCGCGGCATTTGGGAAACCGCCCCCTACCTCCACGACGGCTCGGCAGCCACCCTGATGGATGTGATCACCACCCAAAACCCCGACGGCAAACACGGCCAGACCCTTACCCTGACTGAGACCGAGAAAAAACAGCTCGTCGCCTATCTTCTCCAGATCGACAATACCGAGGAGCCGGCCAAACCTAACACGCCCGGGAAATCACCCTACGGGAAATCCATCCATGCGCCCCACCAAGCTGAAGGCGGCGGGCACGAGCAGATCCATCCGAAGAAAAAGCCGAAAAAGAAGACCCCCATCACCACCCGTGCCCAAGGCAAACATGAATTCGTCTGTATCGACAACGCGAGAAACAACCTGATCTATGTCAACCAGTATGACCCCAAAAAGGGCTGGCAGGTCAAGATCCCCGCCGGGTCCCGCGACCTGCAACGGGTTCAACCAGGCGTCATCCTCGTGGGCCACGGCAATGGCTGCGCCGAGTACCAGCTTGCCACGGGCAAGAAAATCTGGGAAATCACAGGCCACCAGGGGATCCAATCGGCCCGCCGACTGAGCACCGGCCACACCCTGCTCGCCAAGGAAAAATCCATGATCGTGGTCGATCGTTCCGGCCGCACGGTCAACACCATCAGCAGCCCAACCGGCTCCAAGCTCTCCGAGCTCCGTTTGGTCCGCCCCCTTAAAAACGGTCATTTCCTGAGAACCGGAAAAGCCAAAGATTACCTGGCGATTGAGTTAGATCAAAATGGAAAAGCCATCTGGCAGGCGCCCCTCACCGGCAAGGGCTATCTGGCCGAGCGCCTCGCCAACGGCAACACCTTGGCGACCACCGGTCACACCTGCACCGTGATCGAACTCAACCCCTCGGGCGAAGTGGTCAAAACCTACGCCGGACGCAAGGCCTTCCCGAAAGCCAATTTCCAGTGGTTCTCCGGCTTCCACCTCCAGGACAATGGCAACATCGCGGTGGCCAACTGGCTTGGACACGGCCAGAAGGGCAAAGGCCCCCACCTTGTGGAATTCTCCCCTCAAAACAAGCTCATCTGGTCGTGGACCGACCACGCCATCGCCCAACAAATCACCCATGTATTAATCCTTCGATAGAACAACATCATCATGACAACAGCCCATCCCACACGCACGAAATCCCGCCTCACCCGCATCAAAGCCAGCTACCTCCTGTTACTCATACCGCTGGTCGGTTGCCTCTCCAGTTGTGTCTCTCCACAGCAACGGATCGTCGACCGGATCATCACCACGCAGGAGCAGAACACGACCATCGTCCCGCCCTCCGTCCAGGGGGTGACGGTCGCATCGCTCGACGACGCCTACTCGATCCAGCGCCGCTACGACCGCAGCAAGTCGAAAACCCATGGTCCGGTAAGCGGCTACAAGATTGCCTACGCCAGCAAGCAATCACAACAAGCCAACGGCATCCCGGAGCCCGTCTACGGATCGCTTTTTGCCAAACAGCAGGTCCCCAACAACGGAGCCCTCGCGATCGCGGAATTCACCGGCTTTCATATCGAGTCCGAAGTCGCCGTCATTATCGACCGCGATGTCCCGTTGTCGGTCACATCCATTGCCGGTCTGAAACCTTATATCCGGTCGGTCCACATTGGTTATGACATCCCCGATAACATATTCGATGTTTCCAAAGGGAAACCTGTACCGAATGACATTGTCATCTTTGGGGCCGGCGCGCACACCTACTGCCTGGGACCGGCGCACTCGTTGCAAAACATCCGGTTCACCGGAAATGACCTCGACGTTTTCCACGGCCGCAAAAAAGTCTACCAGGGGAATGAAAAGAACACCATGGGCTCACCCATGCACAGCCTGCTCTGGTTACACGAAAAACTTCAAAGCCAGGGGAAAAGCCTGAAAGCCAACCAGGTCATCCTCTGTGGAGCCGTGGCCGGTGCCTACAAGATCAAGGGCGAAGCCGCCAAGGGCGTGTACTCAGCCCACCACCCGCTGCTGGGCAAAGTCACCATCCAAGTCAAATAACACCCCGCGCGGGAAAAAGAACAACTCCGCGAAAACCGCAAAAGGAAGACTTGGGTTGCTACTTCATTTTTTTAACCGCGAAAAAAGACGAAATGCGCGAAAGGAAGACTTGGGTTGGGGCTTGGGTTGCGAGTTCATTTAGGAACCACGGAAGACACGGAAGGGCTTGGGTTGCCGAGGGACAGGAGTGTCCCTCCTCCCTAGGCCTTCGGCCCGCGAAGCGGATTTAATAGGGAGAGTGGACACTCCTGTCCACAGCGAAGGATAGGTGAAGTAGCTAGTCTTTCTTATTTGGTCTGTGGAGTTTGGTGTTTCCTCCCCTTGGTATTTAGAACTTAAAACTTAAAGCCTAAGGACGGACCGGCAGTGCGTTCACCTTGCGATTCTTCAGGGGATACCAGCATTGGATCAACCCGCCGAGTTCCTTGACCAGTTCGGGTTTTTGGCTGGCGAGGTTGATTTTTTCATGCGGGTCGGTGATCAGGTTGAACAACTGTGGCCGGGGGTCCTTGGGTAGCACCCGTCGGCCGTATCC
>JARFRT010000123.1 GCA_029287105.1 Akkermansiaceae bacterium
ATAAATCGAGAGTACGCTGTCGGGCTGGATTGCCGACCAGGGAAGGAACATCTCACCACTCCCCCCCCTGACAGCCACCCCCCCTTTGCGGGAACGGAGAATTCGCTGGTAGACCTGACCATCCATGGTGTCAATCCGCACCGCCACCCCCGCACCGGGAATCGCTTCCTCAAGTTCACCGAGAAACGCACCCGCCGAGTCCGCCAGATAAACCCAAGCGTCCCTCTCTTCGCTGAGAGGCTCCTCCAGACTGACATCCCGCAGCAGCTCTGCGGCCTCACTGTACTTCGCGGCTGCGATGAACTCGTGGAACTTCGCCAGCGCCACATCGTATCCCGGCGCCTTGTCCATCTTTTCGCCTGCTTGCCCAGCCTGTCTCCTCAAAACCTTGATCTGATGATGCAGGCGCAGTTGCCAGACCCTCACGTGAAACCTCGCCCGCCCCCGGGTCTCCAGCTCACCTAACAACAACCTGAGAGTGGACAGGCGCCGATTAGACTCGTCAATATCACCTGGGGGGGGCATCCCTGAAATCGGCTTTAGCCTCTCAAAATCGGACAAGTAGCTCTGGGCGAGATCCCGGTAAACGACGAGCGGGCTGCCATTGGGAAAGTGATTTTTTCTGACTTGTACAAACAGGGGGACAGCGGCATCCCAGGCACCCGTTTCCCAGTTTTTCAATGCCACGGCCATCAGGTGCACCACCGCCATCGTCCCATTCTCTACGTTGTCACCAGGGATAGTCCCCGGCGCCTGAAGTTGTCGGCCCAATCGCATCAACCGCCCTTTGACCGGCAGCTTGTTGGTTTCCATATGCTCTAGTAAGTCCGAGATCGCCACGCTGGCGTCACCCGAGTTACCTCCTAACAAGGCCGCAATCACCGCTTCCACACCCGCCCATGAAGACGTGGGTTCCTTGACATGAACGTCATGCATCAAGAGTGTGAACACCTCTCTGGACTCGTTGTATTTCTTCTCCTCAAGCATCTCGTGTGCCACGCGGAACTGCCTGGCAATTTTTGCCGCCACCTCAGGGTCGTAATCTTCAGCTCCATCAACAAGGATGATATCCGCCTGGCCACCCCCGGCATCCGATACCGAATGACCATTACCGGAAGGCTCGTCGTCTGATCCCCTGTCCCCTAAAATACCGATGATAACAACGCCCAAGACCAGACCGACGACACAGGCAATGATCAAGCCCGACTTGCCGTGCTTCGACTTGATGCGGCGGTGCGCGCGTTCATGGCTGCGGATCGGCACCGATGACCCGCCCGCCTGGGTCGCGTTACAAGCCGCGTGCCACGCCTCCTCCATCGCCTCATAGGAGGAAAACCGATTTTCCGGACGCAAGGCCAGTGCCTTATCGACGAGATGACATGTCTCCGGCTTCAACCAGGGAGCCAATTCCGCGAGGGGCGGGATGTCCTCCTTGGCCTTGGCCACAGCACGGGTCGATTTGATTTGGTCCGAAAATGGGGGCTGTCCTGAAAGCGCATGGAAGAGGGTGGCCCCGAGCGCGTAGATATCGCTCCGGAAATCTTCCTCCGCTCCTTCAAGGGCCTCGGGCGCGACATAATAGGGGGTCGCCCAGATCTCCGCCGCCGTCGCTTTGCCTCCCTGGGTGACCAGAGCCAGGCCGAAGTCGACAATTTTGACGTGGCCCTGCGCATCAAAGAGAATGTTGCCCGGTTTGACATCGCGGTGGATCAACCCCGCCTGCTTGGCCGCCCTGAGACCCGAGATGATTTCGGCGGCGATCGGAAGCATCGCATCCTCGCCGATGGCTTTTTCCCGGGCAATCCTTTGCTCGAGGTTCTCCCCAGGCACCAGCTCCATGGCGATGTAGAAATGCCCATACGCCTTGCCCACGGTAAATACCCTGACCACGTGCGGATGACTGATGGCGGCCGTAATCTTGGCCTCATGCTCAAACTCCCGCATGCGCTGCTCGTCGTGCGAGTAGTCCTCGTTAAGAATCTTGATCGCCACATCACGGTGCAACGTCACATCGGTCGCCTTGAAAACCCGACTCATCCCGCCAACCGCATGCCGGGCCACCAGAAGATATTGCCCCAGTTCGCACTTCACCCGTGTATGATGCCCGCAGTCAGGACAAACCACATTCGTATAGGGCTCCAACGGAGATATATCCATCTTGCATCCACATGAACTGCAGTGGGCAATATGTTGTTCCGGCGCGTCGTCCATAAATTTTCCACAAACTAATCAGCGGCGGATGATTTGGAAATACAAAAGCAAACGAATCAAGACGCTAATATTCGCCCTCCCATGCTTCTGGCTTGCCCCGGCCCATAACTGCGCTTTAATCAATGACAGTATTCCATTCATGCACGAGACCATTGACAGGCTAGCCGACGAGGCGTTCCAAGCCGGGGCGACCGACCTCTTTCTATGCGAGGACCAGGTTCCCCGCCTACGCGTGCAGAACGAGATTCAGGTTCCCGGCAACTCACCGCTCAGCCGCGAATGCCTGGCCGCATTCTGGGAGGCCTGCCATGCCGACCCGGAAACCACCCTTGAGAAGGATATCAGTCATGTCATTCCCGGTGGCCGCCGGCTGAGGGTCAGCCTATACAAGTCACTCGGTCTCCTCTCTGCGGTCCTACGACCCATCAAGGATGTCATCCCCGGGATGGCCGAACTGGGAGCCCCCGAAGCCCTGCTGACCAGCTGGGTCACCCGCCAGTCCGGACTGATCCTGATCACAGGCCCGACCGGATCAGGAAAGTCGACCACACTTGCTTCCGCACTGCAGTGGGTCAACGAAAACCAAGCCCGCCACATCATCACCATTGAGGACCCGATCGAGTATCTCTTCTGGAACAAACACAGCTACTTTTCGCAGCGCGAACTGCATGTCGATACCTCGTCGTTTGCGTCCGCCCTCAGAGGGGCGCTGCGGCAGAGCCCGGACATCATCCTGCTCGGTGAGATACGCGACGAGGAAACGGCAAAAATATCTCTGCAGGCCGCCGAAACCGGACACCTTGTGCTCGCCACCCTACATAGCTCAAGTGTCGCCGACAGCTTGGAACGCCTGGCCAATTTGTTCAACCAAGACAGTCGGCAAAGCCTGCTCAAGCTGCTCTCCCAGCATCTGGTGGGGATCATGTCCCAGCAGCTGCTACCCCGAAAAGACGGCGGCCTGCTGCTCGCCGTCGAGCACCTCCAAAACGAGGCCGCCACCCGTGCCTGGATCAGGGAAAGCAAACTGGCGGAAATCTCCGATCACATCAACCGCAGCGACAACCCGGCCAACTGCTCCTTTGTGCGTTTTCTGGTCGCCGCCACCCAGCAGGGGTATGTCGACGAGGGTACCGCCCGCCAAGCCGCGCCGAATGCCCAGGACTTCGACCGACTGCTGCGCGGCATCTCCTAATCCCCAGAACACCCGCATATCCACCCATGAGCGAAGTCAAAAACGTCATCGATTATCTCCGTATGTCCGTCGAGCTCGGAGGCTCGGACCTCCACCTGTCCAGCGGGGCTCCACCGGCCACCCGCGTCGATGGCGTGTTGAAGCCACTCGAGGATTTTTGTATGGACGACGAGGTGACCAAGGCACTCATCATGGACACCCTGACCGAATCCCAGCGCGCTGAGCTGGAAAAGGAGTGGGAACTCGACTACGCCATCCAGGTGGGCAACGTCGGCCGCTTCCGTGGCAACGTCCACTACGTTCGTGGCCATATCGAGGCGTCATTCCGATATATCCCTACCGAAATCCCGGACCTTGCCGAACTCGGCCACTACCCGGTGATTGAGCAGCTCTGCCAGTTGCGACGTGGACTCATCCTGCTCACCGGCATCACAGGATCTGGAAAAACCACCACCCTGGCATCGATGGTCAAGCGTATCTCGGAAACACGCTCGGGTGTCATCATCACCATCGAGGACCCGGTCGAATTCATCTACCCCCACCTCTCCTGCCTGGTCAAACAGCGTGAGATCGGCACCGATACCAAGTCATTCCCGAAGGCGCTGCGCCAGTCGCTGCGCCAGGACCCGGATGTCATCGTCGTTTCCGAACTGCGCGACCTGGAGACCATCCGCATCGCCCTTACCGCGGCCGAAACCGGACACCTCGTCATCGCCACACTCCACACCGTGGATGCCCCCCAGAGTATCGACCGACTGGTCGATGTGTTCCCGCCCGACCAGCAACAGCAGATCGTCGCCCAACTCGCCAATGTCCTCGAGGCCGTCGTTTCCCAGCGACTCATCATGCGCGCGGACGGGCAGGGGCGCGTGCTTGCCTCGGAGGTCCTGCGCATGAACCACGGACTCCGCACCTGTATCCGCGAGCGCAAGATCGAACAGGTTGTCGGGCTCATGGAAATCGGCCAGGGTGCAGGGATGCACACCATCGACGAATCGCTTGCCCAACTTCTCCAACACCACCAGATTACCAACGAGGAAGCGGTCTTTAACTGCCGCGACCGTAAACGCTTTGAAATCCGACAATAGCATCACTTCCCATTCCCCATGTCCAAACCAGAAATCATCTACAGCGAATATATCAAACAGGGCCTCTTTCTTGCCATCATCATCGGACTCTGTCTGTTCGGGATAAAAAGCTGCCGCAAGCATCAGCGCAAACGTCAGATTGTCATCGAGCTCAGCTCGCATGCCAGCGAGTCGGCGGCATTCGAGCAGTTCTACCAGGAAAACGCACGGGAAAACCTGTTCAAGTCCATGCACCAGATCCACCTCGGAGTGGAGCTGGGACTCACACCCGAGGAGGTGCTCGATAAGGTCATGCGCGTGGACGAAAAGCTGTTTTCATCGGATGACCAGGACGAGCTTCCCATCCGCAAGGTCCTGATCCGCGACGCCTTGCTCAGCAACTTCGACAACTGCGCCAAGCTGGGTATTTTTTCCGACGCCCATAATCTCGACAGCCTGTCGAAGGGGGAGTTCCCAACCATCTCCAAAGGCCCTGCGACGGGTGAACACGCCATCATCCAGTTCATCATCCCAAGCTCCGTCTTACCCGGCGTCGACAAATTATTGCCCAACCTCGTCATCAGTCCACCATCCACTGAAGGGGAAAAACCCAAAACCGGCATCAACAACTTCGAAATTGCCCGGGCCAAGAAACTCGCCAAGCAGCTCGCCGACGCCGCACTGATCGAGCGTGATGCCTACGAAAAAGTCGTCGAGTTCTACAGTCGGGTGACGCCACCGGAGCCCACCCTGGTGCCCGCGCCGTAAGGAGAATCTACTCCCCCATTTCCTTCAACCAACCTTTGAAAAACCGCTCTGCCTCCCTGTTACCGTCGGGTCGGCGGCGACCAAAGGGATCGACGTCCGCAGACGCCGGGCGTTTCATCAGGACGATTTTTTTCTCGATCCGCTTGCCCCCACGAACGATGTGAAGGGTGACCGTATCACCCGCCTGCTTTGATTGCACATAGTGGCTAAAGACAAGCACGGCACTATTCAAACGCCACTCCTTAGGCGGATTGCTCAAGTCAACTTCATCGATCGCCACCACAACATCGTTGACAGCCAAGCCGTATTTTTGCGCCGGCGTCTTTGGTAAAATCATCTTAACCTGCACCCCCGCCCGCGCCTCGGCGCCCGGCTTTCCCGGAAGTTCAATCTCCTCCATCTGCACCCCGACAAAACCCTTGCCCTTGCCGAACCTGCGCTTGATGACCACCTCTTTCATCAGGCTGTAACAGCGGCTTTTCACCTCGGGGTCCTCGCTCGCCAGCCATGCCTTGTGCAGCGCTTCTGGCGAGGTCTTTGTATTTTCCCCCGCCCACTTCTCTAATTGGGCATACGCCGACTGCCGCTCTTTAAATTGACCCGATGCCAGCTTGTCCAGGACGTCGTCAGGCATCTCTGCCGATACAAACCCGGTCAACAACACGCAAACGAGCATCTTCGTAATCACCCGTAAGTTTATCGGTATTGGCATCGGTATCAAAATCATAAGGTTACAAGTAGCGTTAATCGGAAGGAATGCAAACTATCTCCCCGCACACGGCGGGAGTATCAGCATGCTCATGTAAATTTCCCCAGAACAGGCAGTGATCCGCGGTAACGCCCTAAAATAGCCAGCGATGCCAACAAGACAACCACCGCCAAAATAAAAAGTGTGGCGTCACCACCGGCATCAATACCGAGCACCGCCAGGTGGGCGAAAATCGCGCCGGACATCGTGGCGACCGCGAACAATGCCCCCGTGGCAATGGCCGCCGGCCTCTTCATCAGCAGTAATACCACCGTCACCAGCTCAACAAGCCCCGAGCCAATGCGCAGCGCCGACTGCAGTGCCGCATCCCCCGTCAACGCCGTGGATAACTGCGTAAAGAGTGCGACGGATTCCTCAGCCGCCGTGAATTTAAAAAACAGGGTCTGCAACAGAATAATGGCCGCAACAATACGGAGAACAAAAAATACGGTTGATGATTTCATCTTGGGTTTGATCGGATCATCATGATGCCGCCAGCCATGATTGCAACCGGTTTTTAATGAATTTCGAGCGAGAGGTCCAGCGACATTGCCGAGTGAGTCAGCGCCCCGACGGAAATAAAATCAACTCCGGTTTGGGCTATACCGGCAATCGTGTCGAGATTCACCCCGCCACTCGCTTCCAGCAAAGGCCCGGATGCACCCCGCATCTCCACCGCACGCGCCATCATATCGTTCGACATATTATCTAACAATATTCGGTCAACGCCGTCCATCTTGAGGAAATCCTCAACTTGCTGCAAGGTATCGGCCTCCAGCTCAACCTCGACGGCCGGGAGGTCATGTTTCAATCGGTGGATGGCATCCTGCATGGCTTCCAATTTATTCTGTGCCATGAGGTGGTTATCCTTGACCATCGCCCGGTCGTATAGACCCATACGATGGTTGGTGCCGCCACCTGCGGCCACTGCCTTTTTCTCCAGGGTGCGCCATCCGGGCGTCGTTTTCCGCGTATCGAGCAGCTTGGCTTTTGTTCCCTCCACATGGGCGACAAATCGGCGCGTCTGGGTGGCAATCCCGCAGAGTCGCTGCAAGAAATTCAAGGCAATCCGTTCGGCGGTGAGAATCGAGCGGGACGCTCCATGGATCTCCAGAACACGATCACCGACATTCACGACATCGCCGTCATTCCGAAGCTTCGTCAACTGCAAAGCAGGGTCAACACGGCGAAACACCTCCAAGGCCACTGCCGTGCCCGCAAGCACCCCCGCCTCCTTGGCGTGGATCGAGGCGTGCGAAACCCGATCCTCGGGCACAAAATACAGCGAGGTCACATCCCCCGCCCCAATATCTTCACGCAATGCCAGATCAATTAGCTCGCTTGTCACTTCACAAATCACGTTCATGGTCGGCATCATTGGTCAGGATGCCACGATTGACAAGCCCCCATGCGCATTTGAAGTGGCATGATAATACCATTGTCAATCGCCGAAATTCTGGCAGAAACCTGCCGCGATGCTAGCTGTTCAAAATTTACGTGTGGAATATGGGGCCCGGGTTCTGTTTAAGGACCTGACATTCTCCATCATGGAAAAAGAGCGGATTGCCTTCGCCGGTCACAACGGCGCGGGTAAATCCACGCTGATGAAGTGCATCGCCGGCATCATCCATTTCAGCGGTGGCAAAATCACCAAACCCAAGCATTGTGAGGTCGGATACCTGCCCCAGGAAGGTATCCACATCCAAGGCATCACCCTCTGGGACGAGGTCGAGTCCGCCTTTGCCGAGGCCAAGGGCCTGCAAAACACCATCGATGAACTCGCCGCGCAACTCCACGAC
>JARFRT010000381.1 GCA_029287105.1 Akkermansiaceae bacterium
GGGCGCCCGGGGGGACGATGAGGCGCCCGCCGCTGGCGTGGGTGCGGTAGGTTTGTAGTGATTGCCAGAAGTTGTTGGGCAGCGACAGCTTGCCTTGCTCATCGACGAGAGCGCAGAAGTGCACGTCTGACCGGATGGGTGTGTTCTGGAGCGAGGCTTCCAGCAGCAGGGCGACGGGGGCGGCCAGGGTTTCCGGCGTGTTCGATCTGGCGTATAGGCCCTCGGAAAGGGTGACCCTGATGTTGTTGCTGGGAAGGTCGCGATGTCGGTGGCCCAGCAGTGTGACCAGAGTGTTTCTGATCCGATGAACGATCGGGTCGGTGGCCGGCGTGGGGAAGTGGATGGATTTGACGAGGGAGTTGAGGGTGAGGTGATTTTTGCTATCCGGGGTTGCAGGGGTGAGGTTGACCCTGACAGTGGCGATTTTGTGGGTGGCCGAGGCGGCGGAGTTGACGAATCTTCTTTGTTCGCGATTCCAGACTTTGCCGCGGTGCTGGAGCTCGAAGGCGGAGTGAATACTGAGTTCCGTGATATGAAATCGGGCGCTTGGTGTTGGCGCGACGGGTATTTTGCCGGGGGGTTGGCTTTTCGATGCTTGGGCGGGGGGGGCGGATGAATATTTCCGGAGCGCGGGGAGGATGCCGGACCAGTTGGCGACGTCCGTCTGCTTCAGAGCATCGGGACGAAGGACCCTGGTGGCGTCCGTGAGGTAGGTCGCGAGCAGGTTGGCCTCGTCTCCGGCCTCCGGCTGGCATAGCCAGCGCTGGAAAAAGACGACCCTGGCCTGCGACTTGAGGACCTGCTGCTCCCGCGATGCTTCGGGCTGACTGCCTTGGGCGAGGGCGCGATTGGTTGCGCGCGCGTCTTGGTTGGTTGGATCGAGCCGCATTGCCAGTGCGAGCAGTTGGGCGGTGGCTCTGCGGTCGGCAGGCGAGTGGCTCTGCTCCCGGCACGCCAGGACGACGAGGTGCCCGGACAGCTCCTTCATGTGATGCACCTGCAGCAGGATTTTCTCCAGTTGGAAGAGTTCGACGTCGGCCTTGGGTTTGATGTAGCGCGCGGCCATCGTCGGGCCCGCCATCACTGCAAAGAGAAGCGATGCTGCCAGGAGGGCGGAATGGTTACACAACGAAGCCATGGTCAGTCCGGAAGTGTAGAGAAAAGGCTGATTTCTTCAAGGATACAATCGGTCGGGTCATTTTGTGCGTGCCGTTCGCACGTGGCTGTGGTTTGCATGGGGCATGTCAATGAGTGCCGCACCAGTGATCGAGTACCTCCGCCAGCTGGAGTTACAGGGTGAGACGCATGTGAATGTCGACGACGAGGCGCGGCTGATCCTGCGAGAGTTCTACCTGCGTGCGCGTGCGGGCAACACTGCGGGCAACACTGCGGGCCATAAGCCGGCGCCCGTTTCCCCGCCTGCTCCCGAGCCACTACCATCACCGCTACCGGGTCGGCCGGAAAATCAAGTGGCTGAGCCGGCAGAATCTCCCGAGCAACTGGTGGTGACGGGAAACAGTGCCGCTGAACGCATCATCAGCCTCAAGCGTCAGGCGGCGGGTTGGGGGCCGGTCCGCGCGCTCGACAGCCTGCGCCAGACGATGGTTTTTTCCGTGGGTAATCCCGAGGCCGATGTGATGCTGATCGGCGAGGCACCCGGCTACGACGAGGAGCGCCTGGGTGAGCCGTTTGTCGGTAAGGCGGGGCAAAAACTCGATGGGATACTAAAGGCGATGGGTCTGGCCAGGCGGGATGTCTACATGACCAACGTGGTTAAATTCCGCCCGGCGATGCCGAACCAGACCACCAACAGCCGCAAGCCGACCAGCGCCGAGATGGAGGCGTGCATGCCCTTCATCCACGCCGAAGTGGAGGTGGTGGCGCCCAAGGTGATCATCGTTCTCGGCGGCACGCCGGCCCAGGCACTGCTGGGAGCGGAGGGGTCGGTCGTGAGCTTGCGCGGTGAGTTTCACGAATTTGCGGGGGTTCCGGTACGGGTGACCTACCATCCCTCCTACATCCTCCACAACGAGGCGACCGCCGAGAAACGTAAGCTGTGGGAGGATATGCTGAGTGTGATGGATTACTTGAAGATGCCGGTGAGTGACAAGCAACGTGGGTTTTTTCTCTCCCCCTAAGCTGGACTCCCTAAGCGGGTAGGTTGATCAACACCGCAGACCTGGGATGTGGATGACGCGCGATTTTTTCATTTTCCGGTGGAATCCATGCTTGCACCATGCGGGGATCTGCAGTCAGTTCCGGCTATGCAAACAAGCCATCCCTTTTCCACCCCCGACTACCATATCCGCTGGTCGACACTGACGCCGGATCACGTTGAAGCGGACATCGATCACGCCCTGGAAGCGGCGGAGGCCAACCTCGCCCAAATCCGCAACCTTGATGACGCGGAGCTAAGCTACGAGAATACCTTCGGGGCGCTTGAAGTGGCGTCCGAGGACCTTGATCGCGCCTGGGGCCGACTCAATCACCTCGATTCCGTTTGCAACAACGATGACCAACGGGTCGCCCTGAACGCGGTGCTACCCAAAGTCACCGCCTTCTATTCCGCCATCCCGCTCGATGATGCCATCTGGGCGAAGCTCAAGGCCTTTTCCAGCTCGCCCGCCGCCAGCGCCATGGATGCCACCCACCTGCGTATGATGGAGGAAACCTGCGCCAGCTTCATCGAGTCGGGTGCCGACCTCCCTGCCGGGCAAAAGGCACAGGTCGCCGAGGTGCAGGCCCGACTCTCCGAGATCACCCAGAAGTTCAGCGAGAATGTGCTGGACTCCACCAATGCATGGGAACTGGTCATCGCAGACGAGTCGCGTCTCGCCGGGCTACCTGACTCCGCCAAGAACGCGGCACGGGCCGATGCCGAAGCCAAGGGCCACGAAGGCTGCTGGCGTTTCACCCTGCAGTATCCGTCGATGGGACCGGTCATGCAGCACGCCGACGATGATTCGTTGCGCAAGGAGGTATGGGCAGCCGCCTGCACCATTGGCCGCGACGGCGAGTTCGACAACACGGACATCATCTGGGAGATTCTCAAGCTTCGGCAGAACAAGGCCGAGCTGTTGGGCTATCGTGACTTTGCCGACCTCACGCTGGCGCGGCGGATGGCGCGTGATGGTGCCACCGCCATTCAGTTTACCGAAGATTTGCACGCGCGGATTGTGGACCAGTTCCAGCAGGACACCGAGCAACTCGAGGCGTGGAAGGCGGCGCAAACCGGCACGGTGCCACAGCGGATGCAGCCGTGGGAAATAGGCTACTGGGCGGAGAAACGGCGCAAGGC
This sequence comes from Akkermansiaceae bacterium, assembly GCA_029287105.1. Classification (GTDB taxonomy): domain Bacteria; phylum Verrucomicrobiota; class Verrucomicrobiia; order Verrucomicrobiales; family Akkermansiaceae; genus Oceaniferula. The sequence goes on from JARFRT010000381.1 coordinate 3,299, forward strand.
CGAATACGATTTCGACGAGGAGGAACTCCGCCCCTACTTCCCGCTTTCGAGTGTGATGAAGGGAATGTTTGATATTGTCAGCCGCCTTTACAACATCCGGATTGAAGAAAAGCTGACCACGGAAAACGGCGGTGACATCGAGACCTGGCACCCCGAGTGCCGTTTCTACGACCTTTTTGACAATGCCACCGGCGAGCTGTTGGGATCGTTTTACGCCGATTGGCATCCGCGCGAGAGCAAGCGCGGCGGTGCCTGGATGAACTCATTTGAAACCGGTCTTCCCGCCGTTGACGGGGTCGAGGGTACGGCGCGCGAGCCCCACCTCGGCCTGATGGTGGGCAACATGACCAAGCCGATCGGCGACCAGCCTGCGCTCATGGATCACCGCGAGGTCGAGACCATTTTCCACGAGTTCGGCCACCTGCTTCACCACCTGTTGGGCAATGTGACCATCAAGTCGCTTTCCGGCACGAATGTTGCCTGGGACTTTGTCGAACTTCCATCCCAGATCATGGAGAACTACTGCTGGGATCGCGAGAGCCTTGACCTGTTTGCCCGTCATCACGAGACCGGTGATACCCTGCCCGAGGATCTCTATCAGAAGATGATCGCGGCCAGGAATTACCGCAGTGCCAGCGCCTACATGGCGCAGCTCGGCAATGGCAAGCTCGACCTCGACCTCCATACCAAGCTCGACCAATACCAGGGCCGCGACCTGGATGAAGTCGATCGTGAGATCCTTGCCGACTACAAAATCCCGGTGGCCACAGCCGGCCCGACCATGGCCCGCCGGTTCAGTCATCTGTTCAGCTCGCCCACCGGTTACGCCGCCGGCTACTATTCCTACAAATGGGCCGAGGTGTTAGATGCCGATGCCTTCACCCGTTTTCAAAAGGAAGGTATTCTCAACCCGGAAACCGGACAGTCCTTCCGCGAGTGTATCCTGAGCAAGGGGAACTCCGCGCCTGCCGAGGAACTCTACCGCAACTTCATGGGCCGTGATCCAGACCAGACGGCGCTGCTGGAACGTGCCGGGCTGGCGTAGAAGTGAAGGAGTGAAGAACTGGCTGCGGGGCGCTGCCTCTAGCCGGCGGACGGTGCCTTGATTATCGGTCATGGACATCAATGCCCAACAGGATCAAGTATTCTTGGCGGAGGTGTCCGACCCAATAAGGCAGCACGCGCGCCTATTTTTTTATTTTTTCATTCATATTCGTTAAGCTATAACCCATAAAAGATAGTATAAATCTAAATATCTACAAAGAATCCCTCCTATCAATGAGATTCCCACAAACAGAACCCCCTCCATTTTTTCGATATTATAGTGTTTATAGCATGACAGTTAGCCAGAATCTTTCTCTATAACAAAACAGAAGAAGCACA